>NZ_JBSFJF010000119.1:0-15049 GCF_053597915.1 Streptomyces sp. NPDC001219
CGGCACACCCCACCCGCGGAGGCCCGTCACCGCACCCGACAGCCCCGCGCAGCGGACCCGCCCGCCGCAGGCGCGAACGGCGCGGCCACCCGCAAGCATCACCCGATGCCACGCCCCGCGCAGCGGAGCCGAAACGGCGCGAGGTCCCACGGCGGGACAGCCGAAAACGTGGGGGGCGGCTACGCCGCCACCGCCACCGCCCGCGTCAGCCGATGCGGCAACGCCCCGTACCAGCCGCAGGCAAGGGCGAAGCCGAGGGATAGGCAGAGGGCGCCGCCGACGGCGTCGAGCCAGAAGTGGTTGGCGGTGGAGACGATGACCAGCAGGGTGACCGTGGGGTAGAGGGCGCCGAGGACCTTGGCCCAGAGGGGCCTGGCCAGCAGGGCGATGGTGAGGCCGCACCACAGGGACCAGCCGATGTGCATCGACGGCATCGCGGCGTACTGGTTGGACATCGAGGCGAGGCTGCCGGACGCCATCGAGCCCCAGGTGCCGTGGTGGACGAGGGTGTCGACGAAACCGCCGTCCGGCATCAGCCGGGGCGGCGCCAACGGGTAGAGGTAGTAGCCGATCAGGGCGATGGCGGTGGTGGCGAACAGGGCCAGCCGGGCGGCGGCATAGCGGCCGGGGTGCCAGCGGTAGAGCCAGACCAGCACCCCGATCGTCACGACGAAGTGCAGTGTCGCGTAGTAGTAGTTCATCGTCACGACCAGCCACGTCACGGAGTTCACCGCGTGGTTGACGGTCTGTTCGACGGCGATGCCCAGGGAGTGCTCCGCCCGCCAGATCCAGTCGGCGTTCTTCAGCGCCTGGATCTTCTGCTCGGGCACCGCGTTGCGGATCACCGAGTAGGTCCAGTAGCTGACCGCGATCAGCAGGATCTCGAACCAGAGCCGGGGCGAGCGAGGGGAACGCAGACGGGCCAGCCGGCCTTCGCTCACCGGGCGGTCCGTGTGTTCCCCCTTGGGCGGCGGGGTGGTCGGCGGGCCGTCCAGAATCCTCGTATTCGCATCACCCATAGGCAGACAGTCTGCCAGAAACGGACGTCTCGCCGATCATCCTTCGGGCGGGTATTCGAGGCCGTGTATCGGACTTGAGGGGGAGTGCGGGACCCCGTACTCCGGGGTGATACGGAGGCTCAGTGCGCCCGCGCGGGCTTCGGAATCCGCGGTGCCGTCCTCGGGGCCGACGCGGTCGAGCCGCGGACCACCAGCTCGGGGTGGAAGACGAACTCGCTGTGGGGGGCGGGGGTTCCGCCGATCTCCTCCAGGAGGGCCCGGACGGCCGCCTGCCCCATGGCCGTCACCGGCTGCCGGACCGTGGTCAGCGGCGGGTCGGTGAAGGCGATGAGCGGGGAGTCGTCGAAACCGACCACGGAGAGGTCACCGGGGACGTCGAGGCCGCGCTGCCGGGCGGCGCGGATCGCGCCGAGGGCCATCATGTCGCTGGCGCAGACGATGGCCGTGGCGCCCCGCTCGATCAGCGCGCCCGCCGCGGCCTGGCCGCCCTCCAGGGAGTAGAGGGAGTGCTGGATGAACGGCTCCGTCTCGGCGGGACCGGTCTGCAGCCGGTCCTGCATGCTGCGCACGAAGCCCTCGATCTTGCGCTGTACGGGAACGAAGCGCTTGGGGCCGAGGGCCAGCCCGATCCGCCGGTGGCCGAGCGCGCTGAGGTGGGTGACCGCCAGGTCCACCGCGGCCCGGTCGTCGGGGGAGACGAACGGCGCCTGGACCTTGTCGGAGAAGCCGTTGATGAGCACGAACGGCACGCCCTGGCCGCGCAGCTGCTCGTAGCGCTGCATGTCGGCGGAGGTGTCGGCGTGCAGCCCGGAGACGAAGATGATGCCGGCCACCCCGCGGTCCACCAGCATCTCGGTCAGCTCGTCCTCCGTGGAGCCGCCCGGCGTCTGGGTCGCGAGGACCGGCGTGTAGCCCTGGCGGGTCAGCGCCTGCCCGATGACCTGGGCGAAGGCCGGGAAGATCGGGTTCTCCAGCTCCGGGGTGATCAGTCCGACCAGCCCGGCGCTGCGCTGCCGCAGCCGCACCGGGCGCTCGTAGCCCAGCACGTCGAGGGCGGCCAGCACGGACTGGCGGGTGGTGGCGGAGACACCGGGTTTCCCATTGAGCACCCGGCTGACGGTGGCCTCGCTGACACCCGCCTGCGCTGCGATATCGGCCAGGCGGGCGGTCATGGGTGGGACTGTACCGGTCGGCTCTCAGATTGCCCACCAGGTGCAGCTGTCACCGGGCAGCACGGCATCCGCCCCGTTGCCGGTCACCGGGGCGCTGGCCAGCAGCAGCGCTCCGGGCGGCGGCAGTTCCACCTCGTGACCCAGCGTGTTGACGGCGCACAGCACACCGGGCCGGGTGAAGGCCAGCACCCCGTCGGGCGCGGGGGCCCAGCTCATCTCGCCGTCGCCCAGCCCCGGCAGCCGGTGCCGGAGGGCGAGGGCGGTGCGGTAGAGCTCCAGCGTGGAGGCGGGGTCGCCGGTCTGCGCCTCGACGGTGAGCGCGGCCCAGTCGGCGGGCTGCGGGAGCCAGCTGCCGCCGTCGCCGAAGCCGTACGGCGGCAGCTCACCGGACCAGGGGAGCGGCACCCGGCAGCCGTCCCGGAAGCCGTCCTGGCCGCTGGTGGCGGCCGCGCCCGCGGTCCGGTCGCCGCGGAAGAACGCCGGGTCCTGGCGGACCTCGTCGGGCAGGTCCGTCACCTCGGGCAGGCCCAGCTCCTCGCCCTGGTAGAGGTAGGCGGAGCCGGGCAGCGCCAGCATCAGCAGGGTGGCGGCGCGGGCGCGGTCCAGGCCGCCGCCGAGCCGGGTGGTGTGCCGTACCACGTCGTGGTTGGACAGCACCCAGGTCGTCGGGGCGCCGACCGAGGTGGTGGCGGCGAGCGAGGCGTCGATGACCGAGCGGAGCGCGCCGGCCTCCCACGGGGCGTTCAGGAACTGGAAGTTGAAGGCCTGGTGGAGTTCGTCGGGCCGGACGTAGAGGGCGAGGCGCTCGGCGGTGGGGGCCCAGGCCTCGGCGACGCCGACCACCTGCCGGTCGTGGGCCGCGCCGTAGCCGTCCAGCAGCCGGCGCCAGGCGCGGTGGATGGTGTGCACCCCGTCCTGGTCGAAGAACGGCAGCACCTGGTTGCCGATGAGCTTGGCCTGCTGGCCGTGCCCGATGTCCGGCAGGCCGGACGCCTTGACCATGCCGTGCGCGACATCGACCCGGAAGCCGTCCACCCCGAGGTCGAGCCAGAACCGCAGGATGGCCTCGAACTCGGCGTGCACCTCCGGGTTGTCCCAGTTGAGGTCGGGCTGTTCGGGGGCGAAGAGGTGCAGATACCAGTCGCCGCGCTCGGTGCGGGTCCAGGCCGGGCCGCCGAAGACCGACTCCCAGTCGTTGGGCGGGAGTTCCCCGTGCTCCCCCTTGCCGGGGCGGAAGAGGTAGCGCTGCCGGGAGAGTTCGGGGTCCAGGAACCACGGGTGCCGGTCGGAGGTGTGGTTGGGGACGATGTCGACGATCACCCGCAGGCCCAGCTCATGGGCGCTGCGGATCAGGTCGTCGGCGTCCTGGAGGCTGCCGAAGAGCGGGTCGACGGCGCGGTAGTCGGCGACGTCGTAGCCGCCGTCGGCCTGCGGTGAGGCGTAGAACGGGGTGAGCCAGACGGCGTCCACCCCCAGGTCCCTGAGGTACGGCAGCCGGGCGCGGGCGCCGCGCAGATCGCCGATGCCGTCGCCGTCGCTGTCGGCGAACGAGCGCACGTACACCTGGTAGATGACGGCGTCGCGCCACCACCCCGGACCTCGGCCCGTTCCGGGCGCCTGGGGGGCGGGGCTGGGGGAAGTGAGCTCCTGGGTCATCTGCCGTCCCTGTCGAGGTCAAGAGGCGTCGGTGCCTTCACGCACTCAACGCGCGGGCGGGCGCGGGGTGACGGTGCCGGAGGCGTCCCTAGGGTCCCGTTCCAGCCATCTCGTTGCAATTCGTTCCCATGGTCTTGCAGAAATTTGCCGCAAGGTCTTTCGGTTTGTTTTCGGCGCTGTTACGTTCCTGACCGCCATCTGAGGCATTTCCCTAAGGAGTTCACATGCGGCGTGGCATACGGGGCGCAACGGCCACCGCGCTGGTAGCGGGCCTGGCACTGGCAGCGACAGCGTGCGGCGGAGGCGACGGCGGCGACGGCGGGAACAGCGGGGGTGAACTGTCCGGAACCGTGACCTTCTGGGACACCTCCAACGACGCCGAGAAGGCGACGTACCGCAAACTTGCCGAAGGCTTCCAGAAGCAGCACCCCAAGGTCCACGTCAAGTATGTGAACGTGCCGTTCGGCGACGCCAACGCCAAGTTCAAGAACGCGGCCGGCGGCAACTCCGGCGCCCCGGACGTGATGCGCACCGAGGTCGCCTGGGTCGCCGACTTCGCCAACCTCGGCTACCTCGCGCCGCTCGACGGCACCCCCGCCCTCGACACGACCGACGACTACCTCCCGCAGGCCGTCGGCTCCACGGAGTTCAAGGGCAAGACCTACGCCGCACCCCAGGTCATCGACACCCTCGGCCTCTTCTACAACAAGAAGCTGCTCAAGGACGCCGGCGTCGAGGTGCCCAAGACCTTCGACGACCTGGCCGAGGCCGCCAAGAAGATCAAGGCGAAGACCGGCGCCACCGCCCTCTACCTGCGCGGCGACGACCCCTACTGGTTCCTGCCCTACCTCTACGGCGAGGGCGGCGACATGGTCAACGCCCGCGACAAGGTCGTGGAGATCGACGACGGTGCCGGCGTCAAGGCGTTCAAGACCATCAAGGGCCTGGTGGACTCCAAGGCCGCCGTCACCGACGCCACCGACGGCCAGGAGAACCAGCTCAAGGCCCTCAAGGACGGCGATGTCGCGATGGCCGTCGACGGCCCCTGGGACATCGAGGGCGCCCGCGCCGGCAAGGCCTTCAAGGACAGGAAGAACCTCGGCGTCGCCCCCGTCCCCGGCGGCAGCACCGCCCAGGGCTCCCCGCAGGGCGGCTGGAACCTCTCCGTCTACGCCGGCAGCAAGAACCTCCAGGCCTCCTACGCCTTCGTGAAGTACATGAGCTCGGCCAAGGTCCAGCAGCAGACCACCGAGAAGCTCAGCCTGCTGCCCACCCGCAAGTCCGTGTACGACGTGCCGGCGGTCAAGAACAACGAGATGGTCGAGTTCTTCAAGCCCGCCGTCGACGGCGCCGTCCAGCGCCCCTGGATCGCCGAGGGCAACTCCCTCTTCGAGCCCATCAAGGTCCAGATGAACAAGGTGCTCACCGGCGCCGCCACACCCGAGCAGGCCGCCAGGGCGACCGGCGACGCCTACCGGAAGCTGCTCAAGGACTACAAGTGACCCTCGCTGTACGGGTACGCCGCGCCTTCGGCACCCACTGGTACGCATGGACGATGGTCGCCCCGGTGGTACTCGTCATCGGGGTGATCATCGGCTACCCGCTGGTGCGCGGCGTCTTCCTCTCCCTCACCGACGCCAACGAGGCCAACGTCGAGCGGAACATCGGCGTCAACCACCTCCCCGCCACCTACGAGTTCACCGGCCTCGACAACTACCGTGCGGTGCTCTCCGACGGCGTCTTCTGGGACCGCCTCGGCTGGACCGTCCTGTGGACCGTCGCCTGCGTCTCCCTCACCTTCCTCGTCGGCCTCACGCTCGCCAACATGCTCAACCGCACCCTGCGCGGCCGCACGTTCTACCGCCTGGCGCTGATCCTGCCGTGGGCCGTCCCCGCCTTCATCTCCGTCTTCACCTGGCGGATGCTCTACAACGAGAAGAACGGCATCCTCAACAAGCTGCTGGCCGGCGGCGGCATCGACGCGGTCCCGTGGCTCAACGACCCGACCTGGGCCAAGCTCTCGGTCATCGCCGTCAACGTCTGGCTCGGCGTCCCCTTCATGCTCGTCGCCCTGCTCGGCGGGCTGCAGTCCATACCGGGCGAGCTGTACGAGGCCGCCGAGATGGACGGCGCCAGTGCCTGGCAGCGCTTCCGCCACATCACCGTGCCGGGCCTGCGGGGCGTCAGCAGCACGGTCATCCTGCTCTCCACCATCTGGACCTTCAACATGTTCCCGGTGATCTTCCTGCTGACCCGGGGCGGCCCCGGTGACGCCACCGAGATCCTGGTGACCTACGCCTACCGGCTCTCCTTCATCGACAGCCCCCGCAACTTCTCCGAGTCCGCGGCCTGGGGCGTCCTGATCCTGGTCCTGCTCTCCGCCGTCGCGGTGGTCTACCGCCGCGCGCTGCGCAAGCAGGGAGAGGTGTGGTGACCATGACCCGCACACCCCCGGCCCGTACGGCCCGCCCGGTCCGCAGGCGCAACGAGCGGTCCCGGCTCGCCTCCACCGCACTGCACGCCGGCCTCGCCGTCGCGGCCGTCGTGGCGGTCTTCCCGCCCCTGTGGCTGCTGGTGACGTCCTTCAAACCCAGGAACGACGCCTTCTCCACCGGCCTCGTCACCCACTTCACCCTCGCCAACTACACCCACGTACTGGCCGACACCGAGTTCCTCACCTGGTTCAAGAACTCCGTGATCATCGTCGGGCTGACCACCGCCCTCGGCGTCTTCCTCGCCGCCACCACCGGCTACGCCGTCAGCCGCTTCCGCTTCCCCGGGATGCGCCCGCTGATGTGGCTGCTGCTGGTCACCCAGATGTTCCCGGTCGCCGTGCTGATCGTGCCGCTGTACAACCTGCTGGCGAGCCTGGGCCTCCTCAACCAGCCGGCCGGCCTGGTCATCACCTACCTGACCATCGCCGTCCCGTTCTGCGCCTGGATGATGAAGGGCTTCTTCGACACCATCCCGGTGGAGATCGACGAGGCCGGCCGGGTCGACGGCCTCAACCCCTTCGGCACCTTCTGGCGCCTCGTCCTGCCACTGGCCCGCCCCGGCCTCGCCGTCACCGGCTTCTACACCTTCGTCACCGCCTGGGCCGAGGTCGCCTACGCCTCCGCCTTCATGACCGGCGAGGAGAACCTGACACTCGCCGGCGGCCTGCAGACCTTCGTCAACCAGTACACCAACGACTGGGGCTCGATGACCGCCGCCGCCGTGATCATCGCCGTCCCCGCCGCCCTCGTCTTCGCCTTCGCCCAACGCCACCTCGTCGCCGGACTGACTGCCGGCACCACCAAGGGTTGACATGACTTCACAGCACACCGTCACTCCTGCCGCCGACTGGTGGCGCGACGCGGTGATCTACCAGGTCTATCCGCGCAGCTTCGCCGACGGGAACGGCGACGGTATGGGGGACCTGGCCGGTGTCCGTGCGCGGCTGCCGTATCTGCGGGACCTGGGCGTGGACGCCGTCTGGCTCAGCCCGTTCTACGCCTCGCCGCAGGCCGACGCCGGCTATGACGTCGCCGACTACCGGGCCATCGACCCGATGTTCGGCACCCTGGCCGACGCCGAGGCGGTCATCCGTGAGGCCCACCGGCTGGATCTGCGGGTCATCGTCGACCTCGTCCCCAACCACTGCTCCGACCAGCACGCATGGTTCCGCCGCGCGCTCGCCGAGGGGCCCGGCTCGACGCTCCGCGAGCGCTTCCACTTCCGCAAGGGCCGCGGGGAGAACGGCGAGGAGCCGCCCAACGACTGGGAGTCCCTCTTCGGCGGCCCCGCCTGGACCCGGGTTCCCGACGGCGAGTGGTACCTCCACCTCTTCGCCCCCGAACAGCCCGACTTCAACTGGGACCACCCCGCCGTACGCGACGAGTTCCGCTCCATCCTGCGCTTCTGGCTCGACCTGGGCGTCGACGGATTCCGGGTGGACGTCGCGCACGGCCTGGTCAAGGCGCCCGGCCTGCCCGACATGGGCCGGGGTGAGCAGCTGAGGCTGCTGGGCAACCAGGTGCTGCCGTTCTTCGACCAGGACGGCGTGCACGCCATCTACCGTTCCTGGCGCACCGTCCTCGACGAGTACTCGGCCGGCCGCCGGCCCGGGTCCCTCCCCGGCGAGCGGATCGCGGTCGCCGAGGCCTGGACCCCCAGCGCCGACCGCACCGCCCTGTACCTGCGCCCCGACGAACTCCACCAGGCCTTCAACTTCCACTACCTGGACACGGGGTGGGACGCGGCCGCGCTCCGCGAGGCCGTCGACTCCTCCCTCGATGCCATGCGCCCGGTGGCCGCCCCGACGACCTGGGTGCTGTCCAACCACGACGTGGTGCGCCACCGCACCCGCCTGGGCGGCGGCCTGGACCGCGCCCGCGCCGCCACCCTGCTGATGCTGGCGCTGCCCGGCTCCGCCTACCTCTACCAGGGCGAGGAGCTGGGCCTGCCCGAGGTGACGGACCTGCCCGACGAGGTCCGCCAGGACCCCTCCTTCTTCCGGGACACCGGCCAGGAGGGCCTGCGCGACGGCTGCCGGGTACCGCTCCCGTGGAGCGGCGACGAGCCTCCGTACGGCTTCGGCGACGGCGGCAGCTGGCTCCCGCAGCCGGACGACTGGGCGCCGCTCACCGTCGAGGCCCAGACCGGCGACCCCGCCTCCACGCTGGAGCTCTACCGCACCGCCCTCGCCCTCCGGCGCAGCCATCCCGGCCTCGGTGCGGGCGACGCGGTCGAGTGGCTGGACGCCCCCGACGGCGTCCTGGCCTTCCGCCGCCCCGGCGGCCTGGTCTGCACGGTCAACACGACCGGCGCCCCGGCCACCCTGCCCGCCCCCGGCCGCCTCCTGCTCGCCTCCCGCCAACTGGACGTACCCGAGGGCGACGTGGTCCTGCCCGCCGACACCGCCGTCTGGTGGGAGGAGTGACCCTGCCCGATCTCCCCGCCACCCCCCGGCTCTCCGACATCGCCGCCCAGGCGGAGGTCAGCGAGGCGACCGTCAGCCGGGTGCTGAACGGCAGGGCGGGCGTGGCGGCGGGCACCCGGCGGCGGGTGCTCGCCGCGCTCGACGTGCTCGGCTACGAGCGTCCGGTGCGGCTGCGGCGCCGCAGCGCCGGGCTGGTCGGGCTGGTCATCCCCGAGCTGACCAACCCGATCTTCCCGGCCTTCGCCCAGATCATCGAGCAGTCGCTGGCGGGCCACGGCTACACCCCCGTGCTCTGCACCCAGATGCCGGGCGGGGCCACCGAGGACGAACTCGTCGAGCAGCTGGAGGAGCGCGGCGTCACCGGCATCGTCTTCCTCTCCGGGCTGCACGCCGACACCCGCGCCGACCCGTCCCGCTACGCCCGGCTGGCCTCGCGCGGCGTCCCGTTCGTCCTCATCAACGGCTACAACCCGCGTATCGACGCGCCGTTCGTCTCACCCGACGACGGCGCGGCGGCCCGGATGGCCGTGCGCCATCTGGCCGAGCTGGGTCACGAGCGGATCGGGCTGGCCGTCGGCCCGGCCCGCTATGTGCCCTCCCGCCGCAAGGCCGAGGGCTTCGTGGCGGCCCTGGAGGAGTCGTTCGGCCTGTCGAGGGGGCAGGCCGAACGACGCCTCCAGCACACCCTGTTCAGCGTCGAGGGCGGCCACGCCGCGGCCGCCGCACTCCTCGACGCCGGCTGCACCGGCGTCGTCTGCGGTAGCGACCTGATGGCCCTCGGCGTCGTCCGCGCGGCCCGCCAGCGCGGCCTGGACGTCCCGGCCGACGTCTCCGTCGTCGGCTTCGACGACTCCCAGCTGATCGCCTTCACCGACCCACCGCTGACCACGGTCCGCCAGCCGGTACAGGCGATGGCGACGGCGGCGGTGGGGGCGCTGATCGAGGAGATCCACGAACGCCCCCGGGAACACCGCACCGCGCCCCGGCACACCGAGTTCGTCTTCCGGCCGGAGCTGGTGGTGCGGGGGTCGACGGGGCCGGTACGGGGCTGAACCGCCGGGGCCGGCCGCGCCTGTCAGGGGCGGGCGTCGGCCCCGGACGCCCGCGAGGCGGTCACCACCACCTGCTCCGCGCACCCGACCGCGCGCAAGGCGTCGCCCACGACCTCGACCAGCCACACCGCGACATCCGGCGACCACTCCCGCACACGGCAGGCGAACCGCAGCACGCCCCGCTCGCGGCCCTTGCGGTAGCCGTGCTCGCCGTCCAGGTCCGCCATGCCGGACAGGTCGAGCCGCCCGGTGGCGACCTCGACCTCCGCCAGGTCGCCGAGCCGCGCCGCGACGGCGTCGCGCACCGCCGCCTCCTTGCCCCACCCCGCGGTACCGGTGGCGGCGGTGACGCTCACCGCCACCGACGCGGACGGATCGGCGAGCGCGAACCACGTCTGCATCTCCGCCAGGTCGTCGGAGGCGTCACCGACGAGTTCGTGCAGCGGGAGGACGGCGTGCAGCCCGGTGAACCGGACGCGCCCGAGCCGGTTCAGCGCGTCCGACAGGATGCGCGCCACGTGCAGGACCGGCAGCCGCGGCTCCCGGACGTCGCGGGGGATGTCCGCCGACATCCAGGCCAGCTCCCGTACCTGCCCGTCCTGCGTCCAGTCCCCGCCGGCCAGGCAGTCGGCCCAGCGCCCCGGGTCCTGGACGACGCGGGCCTCGCCCCATCCCCGGTAGGTCCAGCCGCCGGTGGAGTACCAGCCGTACGCCTCCGACCTGCGCATGGCGAGGTCGTAGAGTTCGCTGCCGGTGTCCTCGCAGGTGAGGTGCGACGCCCACGGGTACCGGTCGAGCACTCCGTGCACGGCGACAAGCGTCTCGTAGTACACGCCAGAGCCTTTCCGTGTCCGACCGGTGTCCGGGCGCGGCCGAATGCTAGATGCCGCAGTACAGCGTCTGCGTCTTGGTCACGAGCTTCTCGGGGCTGTCCGGATAGCCGACGATGTCCACGTCCACCACCGTACGGAAGTGGTTCTTCGCGATCAGGTTGGTGCACTTCCAGTTCGCGACCGCCCGCTTGTTGCTTCCGCCGCCCGGCGGAACGGTCTTGACTCCCTTGTCGAGAGTCTTCCACTTGGAGCCGGCCTTGACCTGCAGCCAGATGGTGACCTTGGCGTGTGTCGCCGGGCCGTCGATCTTCTTCCACCAGCCGTGCGCGTTGACCGTGTTCCGCACGGTGTGGGAGAAGTGCGCGTAGTCCCCCTTGGTCAGGAAGCCGTGCGCGCTCTGGGCGCTGACCGCCCGGTAGCTGCTCGCCGGCTCGCGGTGCTCGTCGGCATGGGCCGGCATGCTCGAAGCGGCGGCCAGCAGGACGGCCAGCGCGGCCGATGCTCCGCCGATACGGAACTTCATGATGATTCCCCCTTATCGGGCGCGCACTTGGCGCGCCCTGAGGAAGCCAACCATGTGCGCCCGCTCCGCACCATCGATTTGTCTCGGAAGGCGGTTGCGGAGGCGGCGAGTTGGCCGTGGGGGAGTGCCTCGCCGGTTCCCGTGCGGGGCGGTCCGGGCTCCGGGTGGCGCCGGTCCGGTCGGCCGGGCGCGTAGGGCCCGCCGTGGCGGGTCTCTGGCCGGCCGGACCGGCTTCCGAGGGAACGTAACACCCTTGCAATGTCTTGCGTAAGGTCTTGCAGTGGGGAATCGGCGCGGATAGAACCATGACCCATGTCCTCCACCACCCGCCGGTCCCGCCGGCGTCCGGCCGCCGCTCTCGTTCTGGTCCTCGGGGCGGTGGCCCTGCTGGTCTCGCCCCCGCAGCAGCCCGCGCAGGCGGCGCCGTCCCCTCCGGGCGAGGCCCTGGCCCAGTGGATCGACCGTGACACCGTCGTCTGGAAGGGCGCGGAACGCGGCGCCGCCCAGCTGGAGTTCGGTTCCCGCGGCGCGCACATACGGCTGACGCCGGGCAGCCTCAGTCCGGCCGAACGGGCCGCCTCTCCGCACCTGACGGGGTATCCGGCCTTCACCGTCGACCCCCGCGACCGCCATCTGGCCCGTACCGCGCTGCGTGGCCGGCTCCTCGCCGTCCAGCGCACGGCGGACGGGCGGCGCGCCACCACCGGTGTCCAGACACCCGGCGTCCTGGACGACCTCTACGGCAGCCGCGCCCGGGACGCCGCGCTCGGACCGGTCTTCCACCACGGGCGGCCCACCCTCTCCGTCTGGGCGCCCACCGCGCGCACCGTCGCCCTCGAACTCGACGGCCGTACCGTCCCGATGCGGCGCGACGACCGCACCGGCGTCTGGAGTGCCCGGGGCACGCGGGACTGGGCCGGAAAGCCCTACCGCTACCTGGTGACGGTCTTCGCGCCCACCGTCGGCAAGACCGTCACCAACAAGGTCACCGACCCCTACTCCACCGCCCTGACCGCGGACTCGGCCCGCAGCCTCGTCACCGACCTCGACGATCCGGAGCTCGCCCCGGACGGCTGGTCACGGCTGGCGAAGCCCGCCGCCGTGCCGCTGCGCCGGGCCCGTATCCAGGAGCTGCACGTCCGCGACTTCTCCGTCGAGGACCGTACGTCCCGTCACCCGGGGCAGTACCTCGCCTTCACCGACCGGCGCTCCGACGGGATGCGGCACCTGCGCTCCCTCGCCCGGTCCGGCACCTCCTACGTCCATCTGCTGCCCGCCTTCGACTTCGCCACCGCACCCGAACGGCGCGCCGACCAGGACCGTCCCGGCTGCGACCCCGCCTCGTACGCCCCCGGCTCCGACCGCCAGCAGGACTGCGTCGGGAAGACCGCCGCCCGCGACGCCTACAACTGGGGCTACGACCCGCTGCACTACACCGTCCCCGAGGGCTCCTACGCGTCCGACCCGGAGGGCGCGGCCCGCACCGTCGAGTTCCGCCGCATGGTCCAGGGCCTCAACCGTGCCGGGCTGCGCACCGTCATGGACGTCGTCTACAACCACACCGCCGCCGGCGGCCAGGAACCGCACTCCGTACTGGACCGCATCGTCCCCGGCTACTACCAGCGGCTCCTGGACGACGGCAGTGTCGCCACCTCCACCTGCTGTTCCGGCACCGCGCCCGAACACACCATGATGGGCAGGCTCGTCGTCGACTCCGTCGTCACCTGGGCCAGGGAGTACAAGGTCGACGGCTTCCGCTTCGACCTCATGGGCCATCACCCCAAGGCCAACATCCTCGCCGTCAGGAAGGCCCTCGACGCGCTGACCCCGGAGAGGGACGGTGTCGACGGCAAGAAGGTCGTCCTCTACGGCGAGGGCTGGAACTTCGGCGAGGCCGCCGACGACGCCCGCTTCGTGCAGGCCACCCAGCGGAACATGGCCGGCACCGGCATCGCCACCTTCAACGACCGGGCCCGGGACGCGGTGCGCGGCGGCGGCCCCTTCGACGCCGACCCCCGCGTCCAGGGCTTCGCCTCGGGCCTCTTCACCGACCCCAACTCCGCGCCGGGGAACGGCACTCCGGCCGAGCAGCGCGCCCGCCTCCTCCACTACCAGGACCTCATCAAGGTCGGCCTCACCGGCAACCTCGCCGACTACACCTTCACCGACACCACCGGCCACCGCGTCAAGGGCTCCCAGGTCGACTACAACGGCGCCCCCGCCGGGTACGCCGCCGCCCCCGGTGACGCGCTCGCCTACGCCGACGCCCACGACAACGAAACCCTCTACGACGCGTTCGCCTACAAACTCCCGCCGCACACCCGCGCCGCCGACCGCGGCCGGATGCAGGTCCTGGCCCTCGCCACCGCGGCCCTCTCACAAGGCCCCGCGCTCTCCCAGGCGGGCTCCGACCTGTTGCGCTCCAAGTCCCTGGACCGCAACTCCTTCGACAGCGGCGACTGGTTCAACGCCCTGCACTGGAACTGCGCCGACGGCAACGGCTTCGGCCGCGGCCTGCCCCCGGCCGCCGACAACAAGGACAAGTGGCCCTACGCCCGCCCCCTGCTGGCCGACCCCGCGCTCCGGCCCGGCTGCGCCACGATCACCGGCACCTCCGCCGCCTACCGCGACCTGCTCCGCATCCACGCCACCGAACCGGCCTTCGGCCTGCGCAGCACCGCCGAGGTCCAGTCGGGGCTCTCCTTCCCCCTCTCCGGCACGAACGAGACCCCCGGCGTGATCACCATGCGCCTCGACGACCTCGTCGTCGTCCTCAACGCCACCCCCGACCGGCAGCCCCAGACCGTCCCCGCCCTCGCCGGCGAGCGGTATGCCCTGCACCCCGTGCAGGCCCACGGCGCCGACCGCACCACCGCTACCGCGTCCTACGCCGCCGCGTCGGGCACCTTCACGGTCCCGGCCCGTACGGTGGCGGTCTTCCGCCGGGGGTAGGTGCGCGGGCGGCGGCCCTGAGGCTTGCGCCGAAGGCGAGGGTGCCCGGTCACGCACCTCCACGAACCGGCCAACCGGACCGCGCGCGCCTGTCCCGCGCGGTCCGCGGGCCTCCTACGAGACATCCCCCAGCCGCTTCTCAAGGAGGGTGACGGCGTACAGGCTGCCGTCGGCGCCCTCCTTGAGGGGCTGCTCCCCGACAACCGTGTAACCGGCGCCCTCGTAGTAGGTGCGCAGCCGCGGGTTCGAGGAGACACAGTCCAGCCGGGACCAGGCCCGCCCGGCCCCGGCTATCCGCCGCTCCGCATGCGCCAGCAGCGCCCGCCCGGTCCCGGCCGGTGCGTGCCCCCGGTCCACCATCAGCCGGTGCACATAGCCCGCCTCCGGCGGCCGCGGCCCCCACGCGGGCTCGTCCCGCCACCACAGCTCGAAGGCGCCCACGGCCCGCCCGCCGACCTCCGCCAGCCACACCTCGCCCTCCCTCTGCCGCAGCCGGAAGTGCTCCTCGTCCTTCTCGCCCGGCTTCCACTGGTCGATCCCCGACGCCAACATCCAGCGGGCGGCGCGGTCGTAGAGCGCCACGAGCACGGCGGGGTCGTCACGGCCCTCGGCACGCCTGAAGGTGATCTCGTTCATGGGCCTGATTCTCCCTGCTGAGCTTTGCTTTTGGCCCACGCTTTCGGCTCTCCCGCCGTGGGGGCCTCGCGTGGGTTTCGGCTCCGCTGCGCGGGGCGTGGGTGTGGGGGGTGTTGTGGCTGCCTCGCCGTTGCGCCTGCGGCGGGCCGGTCCGCTGCGCGGGGCTGTCGGGGTGCGGTGACGGGCCTCCGGGGCCTGGTGTGTGGACTGCTTCGCTTTACGTCCACACACCAGGCCACGTTCCTGGATCTGCGGCACCAGCTCGACGACCACGACCTGGTCGCC
>NZ_JBSFJF010000120.1:0-14470 GCF_053597915.1 Streptomyces sp. NPDC001219
CTGGAGTCGCTGACCGGCGGCGGCGCCGAGATCTTCGACTGGGAGGTCCGGCAGCACATCGTCGACCACCGCACCCACTGGGAAGACTGGTCGCGTATCCACCGCCTCGCCCACGAGAAGGGTCTCAAGACCCCCTCGACGATGCTCTACGGGCACATCGAGGAGCCCCGCCACCGCGTCGACCACGTGCTGCGGCTGCGTGAGCTGCAGGACGAGACCGGCGGCTTCCAGGTCTTCATCCCGCTGCGCTACCAGCACGACTTCGTCGACATGCAGGACGGCAAGGTCCGCAACAAGCTCCAGGCCCGGACGACCATGGCGACCGGCGCCGAGGCCCTGAAGACCTTCGCGGTCTCCCGCCTGCTCTTCGACAACGTCCCGCACGTCAAGTGCTTCTGGGTCATGCACGGTCTCCAGACCACGCAGCTCGCCCTCCAGCACGGCGCGGACGACATGGACGGCTCGGTCGTCGAGTACAAGATCACGCACGACGCGGACAACTACGGCACGCCGAACAAGCTGACCCGTGAGGACCTGCTGGAGCTGATCCGCGACGCCGGCTTCCGCCCCGTCGAGCGCAACACCCGCTACGAGGCCATCCGCGAGTACCCGGGCCCGGACCCGGACCGCCGCGAGTCGCCGCAGCCGATGCGCGTCTGACCTGCGACGGAACCCCGTTGCCGGGGAGCGTTAGGGTCCGGGTCATGAACGTGCGTTTCGACCTGGACCCTTCCCTCACCCCCGAACTCCGTGACGGAATATGCGCGTTGTGGGCCGATGTGTCCAACGCGGGCGGCGCGGTCGGCTTCGTCCCGCCGGTGACGCCCGAGGATGTCCGTCCGGACCTGCTCAAGCATCTGACGGCGATGGCCGAGGGCCGCCAGCGCCTGGTGGCCGGCCGCGACGCGGACGGCCGGGTCCTGGCCACGGCGTTCCTCACCGCCAACGATCACCGGCTGATGCGGCACTGGCTGTGGGTCTACACCGTCATGGTCCACCCGGACCTCCAGGGCAGGGGCGCCGGCCGCCGGCTGATGGCCGAGGTCGCCGACGCCGCCCGCTCCGTCGAGGGCGTCGCCGCCCTCCGCCTCACCTGCCGCGGCGGCTCCGGCGCCCGCCCCTTCTACGAGGCCTGCGGCTACCGGGAGGTCGGCCGGGTGCCCGGCGCGATCCGGGTGGCCGACGACGACTACCGCGACGACATCACCATGTGGCTGGATCTGGGCTGACGGGCGGGCCGGGGCGGCCGCCGGGCCGTGGGCGGTGCGGTGCGGGGCGGCCGTGCCGGGGGCCGCGAAGATCGCCCGAAGCGCTGTGCTTGACTGGATGCAGACCCTTTAGGTTGCCGTTGAGGAGAAGGTCCCATCCGTGAGTAGCCACAACTTCGCCACGCTCCGCTACACCGCCCTTCGCATCGGCCTCTTCGTCGCCTCGTTCGCCGTGGTGTGGCTGCTGGCGTACGCGCATGTCATTCCGCTCGCGATCGGCTCCGCCAACACGGTCTGGATGCTGCTGCTCGCCATCGTGATCTCCGCGCCGCTCAGCTTCGTGCTGCTGCGCAAGCAGCGGGACGCGATGTCCGAGCAGATCGCCGTCAAGGTCGACCGCCAGCGGGAGCGTCTCGCGGCCAGCGCCGGCCAGGAGGACGGCCTGAAGTAAGGCCCCGACCTGGTGTAAGACGCCTCACAACTGCTTCCTCGCGACCGGCGCCCGCGCCGTGGACTTCGCTCCACGGCCGGGCGCCGGTCGCGTTTCTGACGGAGTGTCCGGTGTGCGGCCCCCGGCGAACCCAAAGATTTTCTTTGGGTTCCTCAAAGTTCAAGTGTTAACGTACCTGCCATGAAGACAGCAGCCGCGCCTCCGTCCCCCATGAGCACCTCGCTCGTGGCGCGCCTGCATGTCGATCTCTGCCGCTGTATGTCCGCGGCCTGTTGCCGCCGCTGACCTCAGCTCCTCCAGCGGCTGGAGACCCTTCTCCCCACCCCTCCGGGCGGGAGAGGCCCGCACGCTGCTGCTCCGCAGCCGCTCGAGTTCCCGGCGCTTCTTTTCGCCGTCCCCCGACGCCTTTACCTGTCCCCGGAGTGTGTCCGTTGTCCACGTCTGCCGAGACCGCCGAGTCCTCACAGGCCCCCCGGCCCCCCAAGTCCACCCGCATACCCAAGGTCCCGTTCTGGGTGCAGATCCTGACCGGCCTCGCCCTGGGCGTGCTGCTCGGCTGGGTCGCCAAGAGCGGTGACGTCGGCTGGCTCACCACCACGCTCCAGCAGGTCGGCGACCTCTTCGTCCAGCTCCTGAAGCTGGCCGTGGCGCCGCTGGTCTTCTTCGCGATCCTGGTGTCGATCACCAATCTGCGGCAGGTCAACAACGCCGCCCGGCTCGCCTCCCGCACCCTGCTGTGGTTCATGGTCACCTCGCTGATCGCGGTCGCGATCGGCCTGGCGATCGGCCTGCTCAGCAACCCCGGCGCGGGCACCGGCCTGACTCCCAAGGACGGCAAGGCCCCCGACGAGGCCGGCTCCTGGATCGACTTCCTGACCGGCATCGTCCCCACCGACATCATCACGCCGTTCACCGAGCTGAACGTCCTCCAGATCGTCTTCATGGCCGCCGTCGCCGGTATCGCGGCGCTGCAGCTCGGCGAGAAGGCCGAGCCGGTCCTCACGATCAGCCGCTCGGTCCTCGAACTGCTCCAGAAGGCCCTGTGGTGGGTCATCCGCCTCGCCCCGATCGGCACCGTCGGCCTCATCGGCAACGCCATCGCGACGTACGGCTGGAACCTCATCGGCAAGTACGCGACCTTCACCGTCGACATCTACGTCGGCTGCGCGCTCGTCCTCTTCGGCGTCTACCCGCTGCTGCTGTCGACCGTCGCCAAGGTCAACCCGCTCCAGTTCTTCCGCGGCGCCTGGCCCGCCATCCAGCTGGCCTTCGTCTCCCGCTCGTCGGTCGGCACCATGCCGGTCACCCAGCAGGTCACCGAGCGCCTCGGCGTGCCCCGCGAGTACGCCTCCTTCGCGGTGCCGTTCGGCTCGACGACCAAGATGGACGGCTGCGCCTCGATCTACCCGGCGATCGCCGCGATCTTCATCGCCCAGATCTTCGACGTCCAGCTGGGCATCGGCGACTACCTCCTGATCGCCTTCGTCTCCGTCATCGGCTCCGCCGCCACCGCCGGCCTGACCGGCGCGACGGTCATGCTGACGCTGACGCTGTCCACCCTGGGCCTGCCCCTGGAGGGCGTCGGCCTGCTGATGGCCATCGACCCGATCCTGGACATGATGCGCACCGCCACCAACGTGGCCGGCCAGTCGGTCATCCCGATCCTGGTCTCCGCCCGGGAGAAGATCCTCGACCGGGAGGCCTACAACGGCGCGCGGAGCATCAGCCCGGAGACGGCCGACGCCGAGGGCGCGGACGAGAAGGGGGCGGTTCCGGTGGCGGCTGCCGCGTAGGGGCCACCGGACTCGTGAGGTAAGCAGCAGAGACAGAAGGACATTTCGCCGGTGTGTTGCGGCGGACGACCGGCCGGTGGCGCACCGGCCGGTCGTTGCCGTTGTCGGCAAAGGTGCGCCCTGTTAATTCCATGTCAGTATGCGCCTTACCTGAACTTGTCACTGCTTTACGTACCTTTGGGCATGAAGTGCACTGTGCTCAGTTATCGGCGTAACGCGTTGCATATGCGAGGCCGGGACATCGCGTATGGACTCTTCGCCAATTGATGCCTCCTCAAGGCTTTCGGGCCGCAAGTGCCTTGCGCTTAAGCTGGCGTGGAAGCGGAAGCATGTCTCAGAGCGCGTCGATCCAACGGGGAAGGGGCTGTGCAAGTGGCTGACAAGGAGTCGTATGTCGACCATGGCGAGCTGGTCAAGCTGGCTCGCAGCTTTGAGCAACACTCCTACGACCTGGAGAAGACCCTCCAGAAGTTCACCGCGGAAACCGGCGAAGAGGCGATCACCGACGGCTTCGGTGTCCTGACCGAGTCGGAAGAGGTGACCTCGGCGTACATCGAGTACTCCGCGGATGTGGCCGGCGCGATGAAGGCCGTATACACCCATCTCGACGAGATCGGGGCCGCGTTGAAGCAGGTCGGTAAGAACACGGAGGTCAATGATCAGGGCGTCGGGGCGCTCTTCGGGGAACACGACGGGGGTAAGTGATGAGCGGGGACGAGTCCGTAGCCGAGGAGATCGTAGAACTCGGAATCGAGATCGTTCATCCGGGTGGCCGGCCGGATGAACTGAGGGAGGCCGCCAAGCAGTGGCGCCACCTGAAATCCGAGGTCGACCGTATCTTCGGCGCTCTGGACAAGCAGGTCAACGCCGCGGTGGGAAACAGCTGGCGGGGCGAGGCCGCCGATGCTTTCCAGGAGCACTGGAACCAGTGCAAGAAGGCCGTCGACCAGGTGACCGTGAATTTCGATGAAGCAGCTGAGGGGCTTGAGAAGGCTGCGAAATCCATTGAAGAGGTCAATGAGGAAATCGAGGACATCTACATCGAGATCGGGATCTCCGTCGGTGTCTCGATCGGCATGTCCTTCCTGACGCTCGGTGTCTCCGCCGCGGTCGGTACGGCCCGGGTGGCGATGCTGGCCAAACGAGCCCTGGACGCGGCAGGTAAGTTGGGCAGGATGCTGAGGCTCATCGCCCGGACGTATCGGGGGATCAAGGGCGCGCGTTACCTCAGGCCGCAGATGGTGCAGAGCAGCATCAAAGCCATGGAGGGGTTTGCGGTGAACACGGCGAGCGGCACGGCCGGCGGTGTGGCCACCAGCCTCCTCTCCGGCAAGGGGCCGGAGTGGGGCACGAACCTCATGGGCGGCCTCGGCGGTGCGTCCGTCGGTGCCGGAGCGGGAAAGGTCGCGACGGCCCTCGGCCGTGGCGATTTCGTCAGCGGTGCGGTGGGCGGTGCGGCCGGTGGCGTCACCGGCGATTACCTGGACTCCGTTCGCAAGGGCGAGGACCTCAACGGGCGGCAGACCGCGATCACCGCCGTCACCGGTGGTGCGGCAGGCGGGGTCGGCGGCTCGCTTCGAGGCTTCGACAGGGAAATGGACCACATGATGCGGGATATCAAGATGGAGGACCGCACTCCCGCGAACCATGAGGCGAACATGGACACCGCTTGGGGCACCGTCGTCCCCATCGCCGGAGGCGTGGCGGGAAACGAGGGCAAGGACGGTTTCGACGACGTGAAGAAGAGCACCGGGGAAGGCCGGACGGCAGCCGAGCAGGGCACCAAGGGCCGCAACGAGAGCGCCACCGACGAGGTACGAGATGTCTTCGGCTGACCACTCCACAACCGGGGCCGCGCCCGACGTCAGCCGGGTGGGCCCGGCCCCGCGCCGGGCCGGGGCGTGGTTCGCCGCACTGGGATTGGCGGCCATCACCGCCGTCCTGCCGCTGTGGCTCTTCAGTTCCGACCCACAGCCGCGCCGGACGGCGATTCTTGTCGCGCTGGGGTGCGCACTTGCCTGTGTCGGCGGCATCGTCGTGTTCCAGCGCGCGGCAGGGGGGCGGCGGCCGTACGCCGCGATCTCCGTCGCCGAGTTCTCGGAGGCTACGGAGGCGTCCGGACCCGGCGCCACGGAACCGGACGCACCGCCCCGGGTGCTGCCCTCGCGCCGAGGCATGCAGGGGCGTTCACTCGCGTGGTACCTCGGGGTCTGCACGGTGCTGGTGACCCTTGTCGCCCTGGTGATGGGTGCGCCCCAGCGGCCGGTACACATGCAGCGGATCGTCGATGCCGGGGCGGAGTTCGCGGCCGTACCGATCGAGAAGATCAGCGACGTCGAGCTGCACGATCCGAGCAAGGGCCAGGACTACTACACCTCCACGGCGGTCGTCCGGCTTGCCCCGGAGGCGGGTGGGGTGCCCGTGACGGCAACCGTCCACCCGGAGACGCCCGACCGTCCGCACGCCGGGGGCAAGCTCCCGGTCCTCTACGCCCCGGCACATCCCGAACTGGGCGCCCTCGCGGGGGACGAGCGCAGCCTCGGTGAGGCACTGAAGGGCGCCACGATGGGCACCGGTGGCACCTGGATCGCCGTCATCGCCTGGGCCGCCGGAATCGTCCTCTCCGTGGTCGGCCTGTCCATGCGCCGTGGATTCCGTTCCTTCTCCCGGCTGGGTCATGCCGACATGGCCGTGCGCGGGAAATGCCTGGGGCCCGACCTCTGGCGGCGGGACTCCGCTGAAGAGCAGTGCCTCAAAGTGGTCACCGCGTCATCCCGCACCGCGCATTTCCTGGCCGATGTCACGGAGGAGCACGTCCCCGATTCCCTGAAGGGGCAGCATCTGTGGCTGTGCTGGGATGCCCGGCGCGGCGCCGGTGGCGGGCGCCTCTCCGGTGGTGCCACACCGGCGGCGCTGGTGTCCGACGACGGGTGGGTGATGCACGGGATGCTCAAGGCCGACGATGCGCGGATGATGGCCGCCGAGGGCGTCTCCGTCGAGAAGGCCGCCGTGGGGAACGGCCAACCGCGCGCCCTGCGACTCTGGGACCCGCACTCCGCGTGGCTGCTTTACGTGGCACCGTCCGTGCTGGTGCTCGCAGTGGTGCTCATCGGCTGTGCCGCGCTGCTGACCTTCGACATCACCGGTGTCTGGCGCTGGGTGACCGGTGCCGCCGGCGCGGTCGCCGGGCTGTCTCTCGGCCATCTCGCGATGAACGCCCC
This sequence comes from Streptomyces sp. NPDC001219, assembly GCF_053597915.1. Lineage (NCBI taxonomy): Bacteria > Bacillati > Actinomycetota > Actinomycetes > Kitasatosporales > Streptomycetaceae > Streptomyces > Streptomyces sp. NPDC001219. The sequence goes on from NZ_JBSFJF010000120.1 coordinate 6,674, forward strand.
GTACCCGTCGGCCCTGCGCTCGGCGACGTCCTCGAACGGGGCGGAGCCTTCCTGAGGTCCCGCCGAGGAACGCCTCCTGGAGAAACACGCATTGAGGCAGACGGAAGGGCTCGCCCGCGGCATCGCGCCGCGGGCGGGCCCTTCGCCCGTTCACGTCCGCCTTGGCCCGTTCACGTCCGCCGATTACCCGTCCGGGGCCTGGTCAACTGCCCTGGGCGGGACCGCTCTCAGTCCCCACCGCCCCCGTATGCGCCAGGATCGCCGTCGCCAGCGGTGTGTGGACGGCCGGCGGCAGCGCATGCCCCATCCCCGGGATCTCGACGAGCTGTGCGCCGCGGACGCACTGGGTGAGGTGCTGGGGGTGGGGCGGCGGGAAGACCGGCTCGGCGGGGGCGCTGATGACCAGGGTCGGTACCTCGTTGCGGGCGAGCTGGGCCGTGCGGAGCATGCCGTCGTGGTGCGCACGGCCGTGCGCGGTGCCTGCCCGGTGGTGGCCCGTGTGCGCGATGACGTGGTGCTCGAAGGCGCGGTAGTAGTCGGCGTCGAAGGGGAGTTGGTCACCGGCGAGTACGCGCCACTGTTCGACTCGGCGCTCCACTTCGGCGGCCTCGCCGTGATCCTCGACCGGCCGGGCCCACATCTCCAGGACCTCGGGCGCGATGCCCGGAAGCGCGTCGGCCGCGACCGTGCTGCCGTCGGGGCGGGTGTAGGGGGTGGTGCTGAGGGCCATGGTGCTGATGAGAGTGGCGCTGAGCAGCCGGTCGGGGTGGTCGGCGAGCACCATCTGGGCGAGCATGCCGCCCAATGACATACCGACGACATGGGCCCGGTCGAGGCCCAGCCCGTCCAGGACCGCGATCACGTCATCGGCGAGATCGGCGATCCGGTACGGCCGCTCCTCGAAGGACCAGGTGGAGCGCCCGGTGTCGCGGTGGTCGTAGCGGATGACCTGGTGCTGTGCGGCCAGCGCGTCGACCAGCGGCTCCGGCCAGCCGACGCCGGCCGCCTGGGCGCCCATGACCAGGAGCAGCGGGCTCGCGTCGGCGGGGCCGCGCCGCTCGGTCCACAGGCGGATGCCGGGGCCGGCGTCGATGAACTGCTGCATGGGGCGGTCCTCCAAGGGGTGTGGACGAAGGCGGTGTGCCGCCATTCCAGCGTGACGATACGTATCGTCTCGTCATGGCGGGAACGTGTCAAGGAGTGAAGGGCGGGAAGCGAAGATCGTAAACTTACTTTGCAGTAAAGGGGCGGGATGGAGGGACTTTCAGGGTGGGAGCTGTGAAGAGCAAGCGGGTGCCGCGCGCCGTCAGGGAGCGGCAGATGCTGGACGCGGCGGTGCTGACGTTCGCACGGCGCGGGTACCGGGCGGCCTCGATGGACGAGATCGCCGAACTGGCCGGAGTCTCCAAGCCGCTGGTCTATCTCTACCTGAATTCGAAGGAAGACCTGTTCAGCGCGGTGATCCGGCAGGAGTCGGAGGCGCTGATGGCGGCCGTGACGGCAGCCGCCGAGTCGGGCGTGGCGCCCGATCAGCAGCTGTGGAGCGGCCTGCGGGGCTTCTTCGCGCACACCGCCGAGCACCCGTACGGCTGGGCCGTACTCCACCAGCAGGCGCGGGCGCACGGTGAGCCGTTCGCGCGCGAAGTGGCCGCGCTGCGGGCGGACATGGTCGAGTTCGTCACGGAGTTGCTCGGTGCGGCCGCAAAGGAGGCGGGCTGCGCCGGCGAACTCGCCGAACGTGAGGTCGCCGGGCTCGCGCATGCGTTGGTCGGCGCGGCCGAGTCGCTCGCCGAGTGGGCCAATGTCCCTGCGGGGGACGGGGCTTCGGCTGACGTCGCGCCTCCGTCGGCCCAGGACACCGCGGCCACGATGATGAACTTCGCCTGGACCGGGCTCGGCCGGCTGATGGGTGGGGAGCGGTGGGGGTGGGGCGGTCTCGTCGACCAGGAGGGGCACTTCCGCGCGGGGCGTTGACGTCGGCTCTCCGTCGCTCGCCGCCTTGCCGTCTGCCGCCGCTGTCTGTTGCCCCGGTTCCGGTCCTGCCCGGGGCCGGGGCTGCGGTTTGACCGGTGGTTTCTGGCCCGTCCTGTGGCTGGCCGGAACTGCCCGGACGAAGGTGGTGCACGGGCATTGGCCAACTCCCGGCCCTCGCGTAGATTTACGCGGAAGTAAGGTTACTGTCGGGTCAGGAGCTGGGTCGAGGACATGAGTTCCGTGCGTTCCCCTGCCGTGAGTGAGCCGTGTGGTGACGGCTGCGTTCGCCGTTGTCGCGCCGACACAATCCGCCCCGTGTGTACCGGTGTTCAGGCTCGGCGAGGCCGATGCCGCGATGGCCTGCGGTAGTTCGGCGCCGCCGGTGGGCTGGGTGCGGTGGGGAAGTGGTGCCTGGGGGTGCGGCTCTTGTGCGGGTGCGGGTGCGGCTGCGGGTGTGTTGTGGCTGGGCGCGCAGTTCCCCGCGCCCCTTTGGGGCGCGATCTGGTCGCCCTGTCGGACGTTGGTGCGGGCCCGGTGGTGGCCGGGGTCTTGCGGGGTTCGTGGTTGCCGCGGGGGTCGGAGGGGACGCACCGGGACCCGTCCTCGGCGCGGGCGACGCGGGTACGAGCGATTGAGTACCCCGGCGTTCGCTCCGGTCCTGCGGGCGGGCCCCGGTACATCCCCTCCGACCGTCCCCCGTTGCCGACCGCGGCCCGGTGACACCGCGCGTCACGACCACGACTCAGCCGCGCCCAAGCTGCGGGTGGGCCGAACCAGCTGCCTGCCAAGGGGATGCCGTACGGGTGGTGCCGCAACCGGGATCGGTACGGCGGGTCAGCCGCGCACGGACGGTGGTCGGAGGGGATGTCCGGTGAGCCGCCCGCAGGACCCGGAGCGAACAACGGGGCTCCCAACCTCAGGGACCAGGACCGCCCGCGCCGAGGACGGCTTACCGGGCGTCCCCTCCGACCCACCACCCACGGCGCGTAGGCGCACGGCGCCCACCCACCGGCAACCCGGTACAGGAAAACGAGGAGCCGCTCGTGTCCCACCAGGAAAGCGCACCCACCGGACCACTCACCGCCCCCGCACCAGGCCCCTCCCCCACCCTCACCGAGCCGCAGAAGACCCTGGTCGACGGGGTGGTCCGGGAGGTCTACGTGCCCCCGCTGGCCCGCCCCGTACGCAGTGGTTCGCTCGGTGATCTCCCCTTCGTCAATGCGCAGGAGGCGCCGGGCGACGTCGTGCTCGCCCGGAAGCAGCCCAGCGGTATCTGGCGCGACGTCACGGCCGCGGAGTTCGCCGCCGAGGTGCGCGCCGTCGCCAAGGGGCTGATCGCCCACGGTCTCCGCCCCGGGGACCGGCTCGCGATCATGGCCCGGACGACCTACGAGTGGACCCTCGTCGACTTCGCCGCCTGGGCGGCCGGCCTGGTCACCGTCCCCCTCTACCCCACGTCCTCCGCCCACCAGGCGCAGTGGATTCTGCACGACTCCGGCGCCCGCGCCTGCGTCGTGGAGGGCGTCGAAGAAACCCGCCTGATCAGCGGCGTCCGCGCGAAGCTGCCCGTCCTCGACCATCTCTGGCAGTTCGGCACCGGCGCCGTCTCCCAACTCGTCGCGGCGGGCCGTGAGGTGCCGGACGAGGCCGTCGACCGGTGCCGCGCCGCCACCGGCCCGTACGCCCTCGCCACCCTCGTCTACACCTCCGGCACCACCGGCCGCCCCAAGGGCTGCGCGCTCACCACGCCAACTTCTTCGCCGAGGTCGACAACGCCGTCGAGCTGCTGCACCCGGTCTTCAAGGCGGTCAGCGAGGAGCCCGCCGCCACCCTCCTCTTCCTTCCGCTCTCCCATGTCTTCGGCCGTATGGTCGCGGTCGGCTGCCTGCGCGCCCGGGTCCGCCTCGGCCACGCGCCCAGCATCCGGACCGACGACCTGCTCGCCGACCTGGCCGGGTTCCGGCCGACGTTCCTGCTGGCCATCCCGTACGTCCTGGAGAAGGTCTTCAACACCGGACGGGCCGCCGCGGAGAGGATGGGCCGCGCCGCCTCCTTCGACCGCGCGGTCCGCGTCGCCCGCTCCTACGGCGAGGCCGTCGAGGCCAGGGAACACGGGACGGGACCGGGCCCAGGCGTCGCCCTCAAAGGCGCCCGCAAGTTCTACGACCCCCTCGTCTACCGCCGTATCCGCGCCGCACTCGGCGGCAGGGTCCGCCACGTCCTCTGCGGCGGTTCCCCGCTCGGCCGCCGCCTCGCCGCCTTCTACGCCGGCGCCGGCATCGAGATCTTCGAGGGCTACGGCCTGACGGAGACGACCGCCGCGACCACCGTCACCCCGCCGCTGCGGCCCCGTATCGGCACGGTCGGATGGCCGCTCCCCGGCACCGCCCTGCGCATCGCCGACGACGGCGAGGTCCTGGTCCACGGCGACCATGTCTTCTCCGGCTACTGGGACGCGACCCTCGGCGCGGCCCGCCCCGTCACCGACCGGGGCTGGCTCGCGACCGGCGACCTCGGGGCCCTCGACCCGGACGGCTACCTCACCCTCACCGGCCGGAAGAAGGAGATCATCGTGACGACGGGCGGCAAGAACGTCGCCCCGGCCCCTCTGGAGGACCGCCTCCGCTCGCACCCGCTCGTAGGCCAGTGCATGGTCATCGGCGACAACCGCCCCTACGTCACCGCCCTGCTCACCCTGGAACCGGACGGTCTCGCGCACTGGCGCCAGATGAACAAGAAGCAGGACCTGACGCCCGCCCAACTGGTCCGCGACAAGGACCTGTTGGCCGACCTGCAGCGCGCCGTCGACGACGCCAACGAACTGGTCTCCCGCGCCGAGTCCATCCGCCGCTTCGCCGTCCTCCCGGCGGACTTCACCGTGGAGACCGGCCACCTCACCCCGTCCCTGAAACTCCGCCGGGCCGTAGTTGCCCGCGATTTCGCCAAAGACATAGCGGGCCTTTACGAAAGCGGGTGACCCCCGGTCTGGAGCAAAAGCCCTCGGCGCGTCAAACTGGAACCCCGTGTCACCTCTGTGGGGGAGGTGGCACGGGGGCTGACGTGCGATGCCGCGACGCCGCGTCTGGCTGACTTTCCACCGGACGGCGTCACGCCGCCCCCTCGCGCCACCCTGCCCAGGCCGTCAACGGGGGCCCCCACGGGGCACGTTGCCTCGGGTCTCCTCACCGAGGCGGCAGGGCCACCGCCGTCTGCATGTCGCAGGTGTTGCACCAGAACGCCCAGCCATTGGCGTCAACGGACCGCGACCCGCACGCCAGACACGGATCGCCGACGAAACTCGCGGTGACCCAGGAGCCCGCCGTCGCCGCCCGCCGCCCGGCGGCCGCGCATTCGTCCGCGTAGCAGGGGATGCACAACCCGCCCTGCTGGCCGGGCAGTTTCATCGACCGTATCCCGCAGGTCGAGCACGGCAGCTTGCCGACGAACTGTTCGTCCAGTCCGACCGGCCTGCCGTTCCCACCAGAGGCCGCCATGTCGCCTCCGCCTCCTCTACGCCAGGACGGTCCCGGTACCGCCACAACCGGAGCACTGCGTCGTGACACGGTCGCCGGTCGGCGTCTCCCAGTCCACGGTCCCTCTCCCGGCACAGTCGGGACACGGCTTCTGCGGGGGCAAGTGCTCGCTCATTCTGCCCACGGTATGCCGGGGCATGTTCCGATGTGACCACTTTCCGTGATCGCTTCGGTACACGGTTGCGCCGGGGGCGGCGGGCGCCCCTCGTGTTGCCGGGCCGCCACCCGGTTCGGGCGACGGGCGAGGAGGAGGGCTCCGGTCGCCGCCGGGCCGCCTTTCGGCCGACCGGGCTCGTAAGTCTGTCCGGATTTCCCTTTGCCCCGTTCGGACCATCAGCGCCCCGCGGCAAGGCGGCCCGCAGAACCGGCGGGGATTGGCCGGGGAATTCTCAATGGGGTGCGGCATTCGGGCGTGTCATGGGCCGGACGGTGAGAATTCACGGGGATGACATTCGGGGCCGTGGCGGCGGTGGGGAAAAGGCAGGAGCCCCGCTCGCCACCGGAGTGGCGGAGCAGGGCTCCTTGGGTACTGCTTAGGGGCGACCTGGAAGAAATTCCGGGCCGGGCAACTTAGACCGGCGTGACGTTCTCCGCCTGCGGACCCTTCGGGCCCTGCGTGACGTCGAAGTTCACCTGCTGGTTCTCCTCCAGGGAGCGGAAGCCAGAGGCGTTGATCGCCGAGTAGTGGACGAAGACATCCGGGCCGCCGCCGTCCTGGGCGATGAAGCCGAAGCCCTTTTCAGCGTTGAACCACTTGACGGTTCCGGTAGCCATAAGCCCTCCTTGGGCCAAAGGGTTGCCCTGCTCCAGAACCTGCAAAGAAGTCTGAAACTACAAGAGCCTGCGGGGTCACATGCTCCGCAGGCTCTGTACTGCAAGGGAAACCAAACTGCAACTTGCGCTGAGCGTAGCATGTGCTGCTCCTGAGGCGGAAGAGCCAAAGATCACGTTTAACCGACCGCACTAACGTCCATACCCTGCCCCGCCGCGCTGCCTCAAGGGAGACAGGTCTAGCCTCCGCATGTGGACAATTCAACCTTCGGAGACGCACCCGCGGGAGCTGACGCCGGCCGCCGTCGCAGCCGGCCGCGAGTGGGCCACATCCAGTTCCTGAACTGCCTGCCCCTTTACTGGGGCCTCGCCCGTACGGGCACCCTGCTCGATCTGGACCTCACCAAGGACACGCCGGAGAAGCTCAGCGAGCAGCTGGTCCGCGGGGAGCTCGACATCGCGCCGATCACCCTCGTCGAATTCCTGCGCGCCGCGGACGACCTCGTCGCCTTCCCCGACCTCGCCGTCGGCTGCGACGGCCCAGTCATGTCGTGCGTGATCGTCTCGCAGAAGCCGCTGGACCAGCTCGACGGTGCCCGGGTCGCGCTGGGCTCGACCTCGCGGACGTCCGTACGGCTGGCCCAGCTGCTGCTGGCCGAGAAGGTCGGGGTGCGGCCCGACTACTACACCTGCCCGCCGGACCTCGGTCTGATGATGCAGGAGGCGGACGCGGCGGTGCTGATCGGCGATGCCGCGCTGCGCGCCAATCTGCACGACGGGCCCCGGCTGGGGCTGGAGGTGCACGACCTCGGCCAGATGTGGAAGGACTGGACGGGGCTGCCGTTCGTCTTCGCCGTCTGGGCGACCCGGCGCGAGTACCTGGAGCGCGAGCCGCTCGTGGTGCAGAAGGTGCACGAGGCGTTTCTCGCCTCGCGTGACGTGTCGCTGGAGGAGGTCGCCAAGGTCGCCGAGCAGGCGGCCCGCTGGGAGACCTTCGACGAGCCGGTCCTGGAGCGGTACTTCACCACGCTGGACTTCCGTTTCGGGCCCGCCCAGCTGCGGGGCGTCGAGGAGTTCGCCCGGCGGGTCGGGCCGACGACCGGGTTCCCGGCGGATGTGACGGTGGAGCTGCTGGAGGCGGCGGCCGCCCGGCAGTGAGCGGGCGCGCGGCCCGGTCCGGCCGGGCGGCGCGGCCCGCCGGCCGGGCGCCGGTCCGGCCGACAGCGGGGCTGTCGTACCCCTGACGTAGGCTGGTTCAGTTCGTGATGCCCGCCTGCGAAAGGGACGCCCCGGTGACCGAGAACGCCGACCTCCAGTCCGTACTCGACCGCGCCGCGCAGGGCGGCCGCATCACGCCGGAGGAAGCGCTCGACCTGTACCGCTCGGCTCCGCTGCACGCGCTGGGCAAGGCCGCCGACGCCGCGCGCCGCCGCCGCTACGCCGGCACCGAGCACATCGCGACGTACATCATCGAGCGCAACATCAACTACACCAACGTGTGTGTGACGGCCTGCCGGTT
>NZ_JBSFJF010000121.1:0-13901 GCF_053597915.1 Streptomyces sp. NPDC001219
TACCCCTCTCCCCCCCCCCCCCTCTCTCCCTTGGGGGCCCGGCGCCGCCCCCGCCCCGTCCCCCCCCCCGCGGGGGGGGGGTGCGGACGCCCGGCCGGCCGCCGCACAAGGCAATGGCGCCGTAAAGCGACAGGAACGTACGGCTCTTTGATGGTGACGCGGCGCATGATCCGTACGAGGATGGCCGTATGTCCAACACCACTACTCCCGGGGGCGGCCCGCTGCCCCGCGAGGTCGCCGACGCCTACGTCGACGCCCTCGTCGACCTGGACCCGATCACCGGCACCTTCCTCGGTGTCGCCGAGAGCTCCGGCAAGCTCCCCGACTTCTCTCCGACGGGCCAGGAAGCGGTGGCCCAGCTCGCCCGTACGACGCTGGAGAAGCTCGCCGAGGCCGAGACCCGGCCGGGCGCGGACAGCGCCGCCGAGCAGATCTGCGCCCGGCTGCTGCGCGAGCGGCTGACCGCCGAGCTGGCGGTCCACGAGGCGGGCGAGGGCCTGCGCACGGTCAGCAACCTCAGCTCGCCGCTGCACCACGTCCGTGAGGTCTTCACGGTCACCCCCGCCGAGACCGACGCGGACTGGACGGCGATCGCCCAGCGGCTGCGCGCCGTACCCGCCGCGCTGGAGGGCTACCGCGCCGCCCTCGACGCCGGCCGCAAGCGGAACCTGCCCGCGGGACCGCTCCAGGTCCGCACCGTCATCGGCCAGTTGGACGAGTGGATCGGCACGGACCGCAGCTGGTTCGCCGAGTTCACCGACCCGGGCCCGGACGCGCTGCGCGCCGAGCTGACCGAGGCCGCCGAGGTGGCGACCGGCGCCCTGGTGGAGCTGCGCGACTGGTTCCGTGACACCTACGCCCCCGCCGTCGAGGGCGCGCCGGACGTGGTGGGCCGGGAGCGCTACACCCGCCTGGCCCGCTACTTCAACGGCGCCGACCTCGACGCCGACGAGGCGTACGCGTACGGCTGGTCCGAATTCCACCGGCTGCTGGCCGAGATGGAGGCCGAGGCCGAGAAGGTACTGCCCGGCGCGAAGACGCCCTGGGAGGCGCTGGCGTGGTGCGATGAGCACGGCGAGGCCGTCGAGGGCGTCGAGGAGACCCGTCAGTGGCTCCAGGCGCTCATGGACGAGGCCATCGACGCGCTCGACGGCACCCACTTCGAACTGGCGGAGCGGGTGCGCCGGGTCGAGTCACGCATCGCCCCGCCCGGTGGCGCCGCCGCCCCGTACTACACCCAGCCGTCGCTGGACTTCTCCCGCCCCGGCCGCACCTGGCTGCCGACGATGGGCGAGACCCGCTTCCCGGCGTACGACCTGGTCTCCACCTGGTACCACGAGGGGGTGCCCGGCCATCACCTCCAGCTGGCGCAGTGGGCCCATGTCGCCGACACGCTCTCGCGGTACCAGACGACGGTGGGCATCGTCAGCGCCAACGCCGAGGGCTGGGCGCTGTACGCCGAGCGGCTCATGGACGAACTGGGCTTCCTGACCAGCGCGGAACGGCGCCTGGGCTACCTGGACGCGCAGATGATGCGGGCGGTCCGGGTCATCATCGACATCGGGATGCACCTGGAACTGGAGATCCCCGCCGACTCGCCCTTCCACCCGGGAGAGCGCTGGACGCCGCAGCTCGCGCACGAGTTCTTCGCCCGGCACAGCAGCCGCCCGGCCGACTTCGTCGAGAGCGAGATCACCCGCTACCAGGGCATGGCCGGCCAGGCGATCGGCTACAAGCTCGGTGAACGGGTCTGGCTCCAGGGCCGGGAGGCGGCCCGCGCCCGGCACGGCGCGGACTTCGACCTCAAGGCCTGGCACATGGCGGCGCTGTCACAGGGGTCGCTGGGCCTGGACGACCTGCTGAGCGAGCTGTCGGCGCTCTGACCGAGCGCTCCGGCGCGGCGGCCGGCCATGACGCGGTGCCGTTGTGGCCGGCCGCCGCCGTCCGTAGGGTCCGCAGACATGACAGCGGCGCTCGCGGCGGACCGGCCGCTCCTCCTGTTTCCCGGTGACCCACTGCGTCCCCGGCGTCCCGATCCGCACTACGCGGCCGAGGCCGCCACGGCGGGGACGGCCGGCGCCGCGACCGCGGTGCTGGACCACGAGGCGCTGCTCGCCGGGGACGCCGCAGCGGCGGTGGCACGCGTCCCGCGCGACGCCGGGCCGGTCTGGTACCGCGGCTGGATGCTGCCCGCCGACCGATGTACCGAGCTGGACCGGGCGCTCACCGCGCGCGGCTGCCGGCTGCTGACCTCCCCCGCGGCGTATCGCACCGCCCATGAACTCCCCGGCTGGTACGACACCTTCCGGGCGCTCACCCCGCGAAGCGCCTGGCTCCCCTGCGCGCCCGGCCGGGCTCCGGACCGGGCGGCACTGGCCCGGCTCGCCGCCGGGCTCGGCGAACCGGGCCGGCCCCGCCCCCTCGTCGTCAAGGACTGGGTCAAGTCCCGTAAGCACGAATGGCACGAGGCCGCCTATGTGCCGGACGCACGGGACACCGAGCGGCTCTCCTCGGTCGTCGCCCGCTTCGTCGCCCTCCAGGAGGAGTTCCTGACCGGCGGTGTGGTGCTGCGCGCCTGCGAGGACTTCGCCGCGGTGGGCGAGGCGCGGGTGTGGTGGGTGGACGGCGAGCCGGTGCTCATCGGCCCGCATCCCGACACACCGGAGCTGCGCCCCACCCCCGACCTCTCCCATGTGGCGCCCGCGGTAAGGGAGTCGGGGCTGCGCTTCGTCACCATTCCACGGCCCGCCGGACACCGACGGTTCCGTGGAGATCGGCTACGACCTCTCCCCCTCCGCACGCGGCACCGGCTGGGCGACCGACGCCACGCGACTGCTCACCGGCTGGGCCACGGCCCGCCCCGAAGTACGCACGGTGTACGCCCTGACCGAACCGGAGAACGTGGCATCACAACGGGTCCTGGAACGGTCCGGGTTCCGGTTCACGGGAGAGCGCGAGGGGCTGCGGGGCTATGAGGTCGGCGGCGGGGTGGATGGGGGCGGGGGTGGCGGCTCCGGGGCAGGTGGGGGCGGCGACGGGGGCGGCCCGCCCACAGCCTCACCCATCCCGCGGTCTCACCCCGCCCCCGCCCCCTCACCCCCGTACGCGATGCCGGACCGTAGAGCCCGACCGGTCCTTGACGACCTCCAGCTGGGCGGGAATCCGCGCCTTGAGGTCGGCGACATGGCTGACGATGCCGACGCTGCGGTCCCGTTCGCGCAGTGAGTCCAGCACGTCCAGCACCTCGTCCAGGGTCTGTTCGTCCAGGCTCCCGAACCCCTCGTCGATGAAGAGGGTGTCCAGGCGCGTGCCGCCCGCCTCGTCGGTGACGACATCGGCGAGGCCCAGCGCCAGCGCGAGCGAGGCGAAGAAGGTCTCGCCGCCGGAGAGGCTGGAGGTGTCCCGCTCGTGGCCGGTCCAGGCGTCGATGACATGCAGCCCCAGGCCGGAACGCCGGGCGCCGCCGGCCCGTTCGTCGGAGTGCACGAGGGTGTAGCGGCCGGCGGACATCCGGTGCAGCCGGGCGCTGGCGGCGGCCGCGACCTGTTCGAGCCGGGCGGCGAGCACATACGACTCCAGGCGCATCCGCCGCTCGTTCTCGCTGGACGTACCGGAGGCGAGTGCGGCGAGGCGGGCGATGCGGTCGTACGAGGCGCGCAGCGGGGCCAGCGCGCGGGCGTCGTCCTCGGCGCGGGCGGAGAGCCGGTCGAGTTCGGTGCAGCGCTCCTGGGCCGCCGCATGGGAGGCCGAGGCGGTGCGCAGCCGGGCTGTCGCGGCCTGGTGCGCGGACTGTGCGGCGGCGGGGTCGGCGGGCGGCAGCACCGCCGCGGCCGCGGTCTCCGGATCGGCCAACTCGGCCTCCACGGCGGCGGACTCGGCCTGCCATGCATCGAGCCGCCCTTGCAGCGCCCGCCACTGGTCGTCGCCCAGCAGCGCCTCGGCGGCGGCCTGCGGGGTGTCGAATCCGGCGCGGAAGGCGGCGTCGGACAGTCCGGCGTCGGCGTCCTTGAGCCGCCGGGCGCAGGAGGTGGCCGTACGGGACGCCTCCGCCGCCGCGGCGAGCAGGGCCACCTGCCGTTCCAGCCGGGCGGCCCGGTCGGCGACGCTCGCGCTGTCACCGCGCGCCCGGGTCAGCTCCTCCTCCAGGGCGGCCCGTTCGCGCTCCAGCGCCTCCCGGTGGGAGGTGCGGGCCGCGGCCCGGCGCTCGGCCTGCTGTTGTCCGGCGCGGCGTCGTTCGTATTCGCGCTCGGCGCGGGCGAGCGCCTCACGGGCGGCATGGAGGTCGGCGCCCCGCGCATGGGCACGGGTGTGCTCGGCACGCAACTCCTCCACTTCTGCGGCGAGTTCGCCGGCCGGGGTGTCCCCCGCCGTGGCGGCCGCGGCGGAAAGCGCCTCCTTGGCCGGCTGGCAGCGGGTCTCCGCCTGCCCCCGGGTCTCCTCGGCCTGTCGGTACGCCTCCCGGGCGGCCTCCTCAGCGGCCCGGTCGACATGGCCCGCTCCGGCGCGGGCCGGACGGGGGTGCTCGGTCGCGCCGCACACCGCGCAGGCCTCACCGTCACGCAGTCCCTCCGCCAGCTCCGCGGCGATCCCGCGCAGCCTCCGGTCCTTGAGGTCGAGCCAGTGCTCGTGGGCCGCCGCGGACCGCCCCCTGGCGGCGAGCAGCTCCGCTTCCGCCGCACGGACCTCCCCGCTGAGCCGGTCGCGGCGGCGGGCCGCCTCCCAGCGTTCGGCGGCCGGTTCGATACGGGCGCCGAGGTGTTCGGCGCGGGTGGCGGCCTCCTGCGCCGTCTCGATGCGCTGCTGGTGGGCGCGCTGGGCGTCGTCCCAAGCGGCGAGCCACTCGGCGGCGTCCAGCAGCGTCTGCTCGTCGGCGCGTGCCTCACGGTCCAGGGCGGACCGCTCCGCGGCGAGATCGGCGGCCCGCCGCTCGGCCCGGCGGGCCGCACCGAGCGACCCCAGGTCCTCCCGCAGCTCCCTTTCCCGTGCGGCGAGTTGCTCGCTCTCCGCGTCGGCGAGGTCCGGCGGCAGCGGGTCCCGGTGCCGCCGCTCGGTGCGCTGCGCTGCGTCCAGCTCGTGCCAGGCAGCGTCGCGCAGGGCGAGCGCGGGCGCGACCTCCGCGGCCACACGGGCCCGTTCCAGCCGCTCGCGGGTCCGCTCCCGCTCCTCGGCACGGTCGTCGAGCCGGGTGGCCCGGCGCCGGGCGTCCGCGTACCGCTGCTGGAGCCGGTCACGTTCCCGGGCGGCTTCCCAGCACCCGGCCGCGGCACGTTCGGCGGCCTCGGCGGCGTGCAGCGCGGAGCGGGCGACCGTCAGCCGCTCCCGTGCGCTCACCCGGGCGACCGCCGCCCTGACCAGCACCGTGTCCGCGAAGCCCGGCTCACCGGGGCCCGGGGCGGGCGGGTCTTCGGCGCCGCCGGTACGGGCCGCTGCGGCGGAGCCGGCGGGCTCCACGGCCCCGGCCTGTCCCGGTACGGTCGCCCGCTTCGTGGCCGTCGCCGTCGCCCGGCCGCGGCCACCGGGCGCCGCCGCGCGTCCGCGTGCCGGTGCGCCCTGGGGCGCGGCCCCGGACCGGTCCGGCGCCGGTACCGAGGGGTCGGTGAGGTCGGCGCTCTCACCGGCCGCCTGCGCCATCCGGTGGGCCAGCGCCAGCAGCCGTTCGTCCCCCGCCGTGACGGTGTCCGCGGCGGCCTTGCGGCGCGCGTTCAGCTGCTCCTCGAGCGCGGCGAACCGCCGGGTGTCGAAGAGCCGTCCCAGCAGCCGGGCGCGCGCCTCGGCATCGGCCCGCAGAAAACGGGCGAAGTCGCCCTGCGGCAGCAGCACCACCTGGCAGAACTGCTCCTTGCTCATGCCGAGCAGCTGGCCGACCTCCTCGCCGATCTCCTGGTGCGAACGGCTCAGCGCCTTCCAGTGCCCGCCGCCGTCCGGCCCGTCGCCCTCCTCCGGCCCCTTGCCACCCTCCGGTCCCGCGCCGTCCGCCGGCTCCCCGGCCGGCACGAACTCCCGCAGCCGGCTCTGCGCCTTCTCCTTCGTGGTGCCGCTGCCCCGCTTCTTGGGACGCGGCTGCTCGGGCAGCCGGGTGATCTCCAACCGGCGCTCGCCCACGGTCAGTTCGAGGACGACCTCGGTGAGGGTCAGCGGGTCCGCCAGATCGCTGCGCAGCGCCTGACCGCTCTGCCGCGCCCCGGGCACCGACCCGTACAGCGCGAAGCACACCGCGTCCAGGACCGAGGTCTTGCCCGCGCCCGTCGGGCCGTGCAGCAGAAAGAGACCGTCCCGCGTCAGCCGGTCGAAGTCGATGGTCTGGGTGCCGCCGAACGGCCCGAAGGCGGTGAGGGACAGCCGGTGCAGCCTCAACGCGCCACCTCGGCCGCCATGTCGTCGACGCGTACCTCGTCGATCGCCGAACGCAGTTCGGCCCGCTCCTGCTCGTCGGCCGCGCGGCCGGACCGTACGTGTTCCACGAAGTCCTCGGCGATCTCCTGGTCACTGCGCCCGCGCAGCCGCTGCGCGTACGACGCCAGCGAGCGGGTGGGCCCGTCGTCGGGGTCGAAGACCAGGCTGACGAGGTGCGGGAAACGCTTGGCCAACCGGGCCATGGGCTCGTGCGGGCGGGCGGTGTCGGTGAGGGTCGCCTCGACCCAGGAGTCCTCGTGCCGGTCCGCCGCGGGATCGTCCAGCAGCTGTTCCAGCCGCCCGCGGACACGGGCCAGCGGCCGCGGCACCGGGCAGTCCACCCGCTCCGCGTGCACGGCACCGTCCGCGTCGAGGTCGACGATCCACGACGACTTGCGGTGGCCGGCTTCGGAGAAGGAGTACGCGAGCGGCGATCCGGAGTAGCGGACCCGCTCGGTGAGGGTCTGGCAGCCGTGCAGATGCCCGAGGGCGGCGTAGTCCACCCCGTCGAACACGGACACGGGCACCGAGGCGACCCCGCCGACGGTGATGTCGCGCTCGCTGTCGCTGACCGCGCCGCCGGTGACGAAGGCGTGCGCGAGCACCACGGAACGCGTCCCCGTGGGCCGGTCGGTGAGGTCGGCCCTGACGCGGTCCATCGCCGCGCCGAGCACCTCCGCATGGTCGGCACGGCGGGCCCCGAGGGTGTCGCGGACCATGGCCGGTTCGAGATACGGCAGCCCGTAGAACGCCACCGGGCCGTGGGCGTCGGCGAGCAGCACGGGGGTGCCGCAGCCGGCCGGGTCGGTCCGGAGGTGGATGCCGGCCCGCTCCATCAGCCCGGAGCCGACGCCCAGCCGGCGGGCCGAGTCATGGTTGCCGGAGATCATCACCGTCGGGACACCGAGACCGGCGAGCCGGTGCAGGGCGTCGTCGAACAGCTCGACGGCGGCGAGCGGCGGCACGGCACGGTCATAGACATCGCCCGCGACCAGCACCGCGTCGATCTCCCGGGCCCGCACCGTCTCGACAAGATGATCGAGGAACGCGCGCTGGGCGGCGAGCAGGTTCACCCGGTGAAAGGACCGTCCCAGATGCCAGTCGGAGGTGTGCAGAATTCTCACCCAGCCACTCCGACCTGCATATTTCCCCTCCGAGAACCCACGCTTCAGCACCGACCCGACACGGCCCGGAGACCGGTCCCCACCACGGCGGCCGCTGTCCGCACCCCGTCCCTTGCGGGCCTCATTCTCGCATCCGTGGCCGGTGCGGTGACACGACCGGCACACCACCGCGCCGCCCCGGACCGCACCTGACCGGACATTCCACCGCTGCCCACGGCCCGCCCCACAGGACGTCACGGACAGCGCGGCCGACAGACGACACCCGTCACTCCCGGGGCCCGCCGATCGACCGTCAACCGCCACCGCCACCGCAAGCCGACGTCAGACCTCCCCGTACGCCTCCCCGCCGAGTTCCAGTCGCGCGGTACCGGCGGTGGTGTCCGCGAGCCAGGCGCGAAACGCGTCGAGATCGGACTCCGGCAGCCCGATCTCGATGTGGACCTCCGCCCCGTAGGTCACCTCGCGCACGGTCCGGCCGGTGGTGCGCAGATCGTTCTCCACCCGGCCCGCCCGCTGGTGGTCGACGGTGACCGTCACCAGCCGGAAGCGCTGCCGGGTGACCGTGCCCAGCGCGTCCAGCGCCTCGCCGACCACGCCGCCGTACGCGCGGATGAGGCCGCCGGCGCCGAGCTTGACGCCGCCGAAGTAGCGGGTGACGACGGCGACGACGTAGCGGACCTCGCGGCGCACCAGCATCTGCAGCATCGGGACGCCCGCCGTGCCGCCGGGCTCACCGTCGTCGCTCGCCTTCTGGACACCGCCGTCGGCGCCGAGGACATAGGCGAAGCAGTGGTGGCGGGCGGTGGGGTGCTCCTTGCGGATGCGCGCGATGAAGTCCTGGGCCTCGGCCTCGGTCGCGACGGGCGCGAGCGCACAGAGGAAGCGGGACTTGTTGATCTCGATCTCGTGGACACCCTCGCGCGCGAGCGTGCGGTACTGCTCCTGCATCGCACCAGCCTATGCGGCCCCGGTGACAGGCGGACAGCGGCCGGTGCCGGTGGCCCGCGCCGCGCTGAGGTGTCCGCCGTAAGGGCGCGGGGGTCCGCCGTCCGGGCGCAGTGCGCACGGCCACGCGGCGTACCCGCCCCGTCCGCACGGTGCGTCGGAGCGACGTCCGCGCTGCTCGTGGGCACTGTGAGGCCAGTGCGAGAGCCTCGTGTTTCCGGGGCCCCGCTCGTACAGGTAGGAACGGCGGGATTGCGGAGGGCTGCATGGAAGAGAGCACACAGCAGGCGATGACGGCGGGCGTGCCCGTGACGGGCGACGAGATGCCCGAGCCCCCGCCGGAGGTCATCGAGGCGGCGCGCGAGGCGCCCGACCACTGGCTGGCCATGGTGGACCTGACCTGGCGGGGAGAGGGCCCGCCTCCGCTCTGGGCGCTGATCGGTCAGTGGCGTTCGGGGCCGACGGGCGAGATCGAGGAGTGGCGGGACAATCCGGAGTACCGGCCGTCGCCCCAGATGCTGGACTGGTCCGAGCCGACGGATGCGGTCGACTGCGCGCTCCAGCTCGCCGCGACCGGTTACGGGCCGGGGCAGGACGTCTCCGAGGCGCTGGCGCGCGCGGAGGTCTCCGTGCTGGTGACCGCGACCGGGTCGCCGCTGGCCGCCGCCTCCCCCGAGGGCACCCCGGTGATCCCCGTCTACACCTCGCAGAGCTACCTGGAGTCGGTGGGCCGGCTGCTGTACGACCGCCGGCCGGTGGCCGAACTCGTCGAGCAGCTGCCGCCGGGGCACGCCCTGTACCTCAACCCGACCGGGCCGGTGAGCATGCTGGTGGACACCGAGGAGCTGCGCACGGCGCTGGCCGGGGTGTCCGGGACCGAGGCGCGGGAGCAGGCCGCGCCCGTGGCACCCCGGCCGGGGACCGGGGCCGGCGGGGCCGAGCCCGTCGGCAACAGCCGCGGAATCGGCAAGCCGGCCCGCACCGGGAAGAGCGGCAAGGTCGGCGCCGGGATGGCCGGCAGCGGAGTGGCCCGCGGCGCGAACTGAGCCACCGTACAGAGACCCGCCCCGCCCGTCTTCCCCTTCGGGCGGGGCGTCTGTCGTGCGGCGCGCACCGGCTGCCGTTCACCCCGCGGTGCGGTCGTCTCCCGCGACGGGAATCTCCGGGTCCCGCCGTCCGTTGAGCCGCACAGGACCCCTTCCGACGCAGGAGGCAGTGCGTGTACGGCGACCCCAGGACGATCCGCAGAATCCTGACCGAACTCGGCGACACCTGGGCGGTGGTGGGCCTGTCCGGCAACGAGCAGCGTGCGGCGCACGGCGTCGCGGAGGTGCTGCAGCGCTACGGCAAGCGGATCGTGCCGGTGCACCCGAAGGCGGAGAGCGTCCACGGCGAGCAGGGGTACCCCTCGCTCTCCGCGATCCCCTTCCCGGTCGATGTGGTCGATGTCTTCGTCAACAGCGAGCTGGCGGGCCCGGTCGCCGATGAGGCGGTGGCGGTCGGCGCGAAGGCGGTCTGGTTCCAGCTCGGTGTGGTCGACGAGACGGCCTGGGACCGGGTGCGCGACTCCGGCCTCGACATGGTGATGGATCGTTGCCCGGCGATCGAGATACCTCGGCTGAGCTGAGGCGGGAACGGGCGATGCGTCCCGGCGCGAGCGCGCTGCGCACCGTCCTCCGACGAGGGGCGGCTGGACACGCGGTGGGCATTCCGGTTAGTGACGGACCGCCCGGGAGCCCGGCGGAGGCCCCTGGGGCGCGCGGCCGTTAGACGACGCCCAGCCCGTCCAAGACCGTTGCGCCCGGCAGTTCGGCCAGTGCCTTGCCGGGCACGATGAGCTTGCCGCGGCGGCTGCCGCTGCCGATCAGGGCGTACGGGGTATCGACGACGGCGGCGTCCACGAGCAGCGGCCAGTCCGCGGGCAGGCCGATGGGGGTGATCCCGCCGTACTCCATCCCGCTGTCGCCGACGGCCTTGTCCATCGGTGCGAACGACGCCTTGCGGGCACCCAGTTGACGGCGCACCACCCCGTTGACGTCGACGCGGGTGTGCGAGAGGACGACACAGGCGGCCAGGGTGGTCTCGCCGCCGCGCTTGCCGGCCACCACCACGCAGTTCGCCGACTGCTCCAGGAGCCAGGGACCGTGGTGCTCGACGAGCAGCGCGGTGTCCGCGATCGACGGATCGGTGTCCACGTGGCGCAGCTCCTCGACGGGCACCGAGCCGCTCCAGGACCGGATCGCGGCGGCCACGGGTCCGGGCAGCAGGTCCAGGCGCTCGACGGCGGGCCGGACATCGTCAAAAGCATCCATCGGCACGGGCATACCCGCCAAGCTAACAGTCGGTGCGCAGCGGTGGCCGGGCCGTCTCAGCGGACGGCCGGGATGATCACCGACATGGTCATCTCGACCGGTTCCGTCCCGTCGTTGCGGTAGCCGTGCGCGGTCTTGGCCTCGAAGGTCGCCGAGGAGCCCGCGGGCACCTCGTGCTCCTCGCCGTCCACGGTCAGCGTCAGGGTGCCGGCCCGGACATGCAGCAGTTCGACGGTGCCGGGCGGGTGCGGGTCGGAGCTGCTGCTGTCGCCCGGCATCAGTCGCCAGTCCCAGAGTTCGTACGGTCCGGGCGCCTCGGCGCCGACGAGGAGCGTGGTGGAACTGCCGGCGTCGGTGGACCACAGCCGGACCGCCTCGCTCGGCGCCACGATGCGCACCTGCGGGCCCTGTTCGTAGTCGAGGAGGGTGGTGATGCTGACGCCGAGCGCGTCGGCGATCTTGACAGTGGTCCCCACGCTCGGGTTCGTACGGGCCTGCTCGATCTGGATGATCATGCCGCGGCTGACGCCGGCACGGGCCGCCAGCGCATCGAGGGTGAAGCCGCGCTCGGCGCGCCAGTGTTTGAGGTTGCGGGCGAGCGACTGCGTGAGCTGGTCGAGATCCGTCACGGTCCGTCCAAGTCGAGGCCAATATATTCGATTCCACAGTGCAGCTTGCTGCACTACGGTGTGGTGTACTTCAGCGTCCGGTTCACTGTACTGCGAGGTTTCACCATGACAGCGGTCTTCGCCCTGGCCACCAGCCTTCTGTGGGGGCTCGCCGACTTCGGCGGCGGACTGCTCACCCGAAGGATGCAGGCGCTGACCGTGGTGGTGGTCTCGCAGACCCTGGCCGCCGTCGTGCTGGGCGCCGTCGTGCTGGCCACCGGCGGCTGGCGGGAGGCCGGGCCGCAGCTGTGGTTCGCGGTCGGCGCGGGCGTCGTGGGGCCCGCCGCCATGCTCTGCTTCTACCGCGCCCTGGCGCTCGGTCCGATGGGCGTGGTCTCCCCGCTCGCCTCGTTCGGCAGCGTGCTGGTACCGCTCGGCGTCGGGCTCGTGGCGGGTGAGCGGCCGGGAGCGCTCCAGATCACCGGCATGCTGGTGGCGGTGGTCGGTGTCGTGCTGGCCGGCGGACCACGGATCAGCGGTGCCTCCGTGGCCGGCCGGACGATTGTCCTGACGCTGGTCTCGGCGCTCGGTTTCGGTGCGGTGATGGTGCTGATCTCGGCGGCGTCGACGACCGTGACCGGGCTCTTTCTCGCCCTGTTCGTGCAGCGGCTGTGCAATGTCGCCGTCGGCGGCGCCGCGCTCTGCGCCTCGGTGCGGCGCGGCACACCGGCCCTGCCCGAGGGCGGCCTCCCGGCCCTCCGGGACGCGCTGCCCGCACTCGCCTTCGTCGGGATCGCCGATGTCGCCGCGAACGGCACCTACGCCCTCGCCGCCCACAGCGGCCCGGTCACGATGGCGGCGGTGCTCGCCTCCCTCTACCCCGTCGTCACCACGCTCGCCGCGCTCGGCATCCTCAAGGAGCGGCTGCGGGCGGTCCAGACAGCCGGCGCCTCCCTTGCGCTGGTCGGCTCGGCGCTGCTCGCCTCCGGCGGCTGACGCCTGCGGGACCGACCGCGCCCGACGGAGCTGATGCCGGCTCAGGACGTCTCGTACGCCTCCCCGGCCTGCTCCGCCTCCCAGGACTCCAGCGCGACCAGCTGCTGCGGGGTGACGCCCTCGGGGATCGGGACCGGGGCCGGTGTGCGCAGGGGCGGCTGCCAGCCCTGCCCGGCGTCCCAGCGGCGGACGATCCGGGCGGGCGCGCCGGCGACCACCGCGTGGTCGGGGACCTCACCGCGGACCACGGCACCGGCCGCGACCACCACGTTGCGGCCCAGCCGTGCCCCGGGCAGGATCACCGCACCGGTCCCGATCCAGCTGCCGGGCCCGATGGCGACCGGCTCGCTGCGCGGCCACTGCTTGCCGACCGGCACCTCGGGGTCGTCATAGCTGTGGTTGGTGGTGGTGACGTAGACACCGGGGCCGAAGAAGCAGTCATCGCCGATCGTCAGCCGGACATCCGCGATCACATGGCTGCCGCGGCCCAGGACGACGCCGTTCCCCAGCGTGAGGATCGGCTCCGCGCCCAGGTCGAGGTCCGGCATCATGCCGGCCGTCAGCGTCACGTCCTGGGCGATGATGCAGTGCTCGCCGAGCTCGATCCACGGGTCGCCGAAGACCGTGCCCTGCGGGTAGGCGAGCCGGGTGCCGGTGCCGATCCGGCGGAAGCGGTACGGACCCGGGCGGTCGGCCGTCACGGCCGCGGTCTCCCGCACCCAGCGCGCCCCGCGGTGGACGGCGCGCGACACCGCCCGGCGCCGCCAGGCCGCGACAGACGAGAACACGTTCTGGTTTATCGGCACCCGCACACCGTACTCAGCCCGCGGCCGGCCGGCCGCGCCCCGGGCTGTGATCTTCGCCCCACCGGCGGCCGTCCCCGTCCGGCGCCGCGCCCGTCGTCTACGGTGCTGTTGGCGCGGCGCAGAACGGTGAGGAGATCCAGGATGACGGCACGGCCATTGCTTTCACCGGTGGGCGGGAAGGAGCCGAAGGTCGATCAGAAGGCCTTCACCGCCCCGACGTCCGTCGTGCTCGGCGAGGTCACCATGGGCCCGGGAGCCAGCGTCTGGTACCACACGGTGCTGCGCGCCGACTGCGGCCCGATCGTGCTCGGCGCCGACAGCAACATCCAGGACAACTGCACGGTGCATGTCGACCCCGGCTTCCCGGTGACCGTCGGCGAGCGGGTCTCGGTCGGGCACAACGCGGTGATCCACGGCTGCACCGTCGAGGACGACGTCCTGATCGGTATGGGGGCCACGGTGCTGAACGGGGCGCACATCGGCGCGGGCTCGCTGGTCGCCGCGCAGGCGCTGGTCCCCCAGGGCATGCGGGTCCCGCCCGGCTCGCTGGTCGCCGGGGTGCCGGCGAAGGTCAAGCGGGAGCTGACCGACGAGGAGCGCGAGGGCATCAAGCTCAATGCCACGATGTACCTGGAGCTGGCGGCACGGCACCGGGAGGACGTCACCGCCGCCGAGGAGTGAGCCGGGCGGGCCGCGGCGCGGGCAGCGGAACGGGCC
>NZ_JBSFJF010000122.1:0-13561 GCF_053597915.1 Streptomyces sp. NPDC001219
CCGCTACGAGAAGACCGCAACCATCTACCTGGCCGGACTCCACATCGCAGGCATCTTCCTCTGGTCAGCCAGATGATCCAAACGAAACTGCCTAGCGCCGAGGGGCAACCGTCACCTCAACCCGCTGGAATTCCTTCAGCTCCGAGTAGCCGGTGGTCGCCATCGCCCTCCGCAGGGCACCGAAGAAGTTCATCGAACCATCGGGGGTCGTGGACGGCCCCAACAGCACCTCCTCCGTCGTGCCGACCGCCCCGAGGTCCATCCGCTTGCCGCGCGGCACGTCCTCGTGGACCGCCTCCATGCCCCAGTGGTGGCCGCGGCCCGGCGCGTCGGTGGCGCGGGCGAGCGGGGAGCCCATCATCACGGCGTCGGCGCCGCAGGCGATCGCCTTGGGGAGGTCGCCGGACCAGCCCACGCCGCCGTCGGCGATGACGTGGACGTAGCGGCCGCCGGACTCGTCCATGTAGTCGCGGCGCGCGGCGGAGACATCGGCGATCGCGGTCGCCATCGGGACCTGGATGCCGAGGACGTTCCGCGTGGTGTGCGCGGCGCCGCCGCCGAAGCCCACCAGCACACCGGCCGCGCCGGTCCGCATCAGGTGCAGCGCCGCGGTGTACGTGGCGCAGCCGCCGACGATGACCGGGACGTCCAGCTCGTAGATGAACTGCTTGAGGTTCAGCGGCTCGGCCGCGGAGGAGACGTGCTCGGCGGAGACAGTGGTGCCGCGGATCACGAAGATATCCACGCCCGCGTCCACGACGGCCTTGGAGAACTGCGCCGTACGCTGCGGCGACAGCGCGGCGGCGGTCACCACACCGGCGTCCCGCACCTCCTTGATGCGCTGCCCGATCAGCTCTTCCTTGATCGGCGCGGCGTAGATCTCCTGCAGCCGCTTGGTGGCCGTGGCACCGTCCAGCTCCGCGATCTCCGCGAGCAGCGGCTCCGGGTCCTCGTACCGGGTCCAGAGACCCTCCAGGTTGAGGACGCCCAGGCCGCCCAGCTCGCCGATACGGATCGCGGTCTGCGGTGAGACCACGGAGTCCATGGGAGCGGCCAGGAACGGCAGCTCGAAGCGGTAGGCGTCGATCTGCCAGGCGATCGAGACCTCCTTCGGGTCGCGGGTGCGGCGACTGGGTACGACGGCGATGTCGTCGAATGCGTATGCCCGGCGGCCGCGCTTGCCGCGCCCGATCTCGATCTCAGTCACGTGTGTGGCCTTTCCCTCTACGTCTGCCGTTCCAGTATCCCCGACACACCGAAGCCCGCGGCCGGGGAGGCCGCGGGCTTCACGGTAGGGCCGTGGTAGCGCCGTGGGGAGGGGCGCGCCGCGCCCCTCCGTCAGCGACGAGAGTAGTTGGGCGCCTCGGTGACCATCTGGACGTCGTGCGGGTGGCTCTCCTTCAGGCCCGCGGCGGTGATCCGGACGAAGCTGCCCTTCTCCTTGAGCTCGGGGATGTCGGCGGAGCCGACGTAGCCCATGGAGGCGCGCAGGCCGCCGACGAGCTGGTGGGCGACCGAGGCGAGCGGGCCACGGTAGGGCACCTGGCCCTCGATGCCCTCGGGGACCAGCTTGTCCTCGGAGAGCACGTTGTCCTGGAAGTAGCGGTCCTTGGAGAAGGACCGGCCCTGGCCGCGGGACTGCATCGCGCCCAGCGACCCCATGCCGCGGTACGACTTGAACTGCTTGCCGTTGATGAAGACCATCTCGCCGGGCGACTCCTCGCAGCCGGCCAGCAGCGAGCCCAGCATGACGGTGTCCGCGCCGGCCGCGATGGCCTTGGCGATGTCGCCGGAGAACTGCAGGCCGCCGTCACCGATCAGCGGGACGCCCGCGGCGTTCGCGGCCCTGGCCGCCTCGTAGATCGCGGTGACCTGCGGCACGCCGACACCGGCGACGACCCGGGTGGTGCAGATGGAGCCGGGGCCGACGCCGACCTTGATACCGTCCGCGCCCGCGTCGATCAGCGCCTGGGCGCCGTCGCGGGTGGCGACGTTGCCGCCGACGACATCGACGGTGATGTTGGACTTGACCTTGGCGATCATGTCGAGGATGCCGCGGCTGTGGCCGTGCGCGCTGTCGATGACGAGGAAGTCGGCACCGGCCTCGACCAGCGCCTGCGCCCGGTCGTACGCCGCGTCGCCGACGCCCACCGCGGCACCGACGACCAGCCGGCCCTCGGCGTCCTTGGCGGCGTTGGGGTACTTCTCCGCCTTGACGAAGTCCTTGACGGTGATCAGGCCCTTGAGCACGCCCGCGTCGTCGACCAGCGGAAGCTTCTCGATCTTGTGGCGGCGCAGCAGCTCGACGGCGTCCTCGCCGGAGATGCCGACCTTGCCGGTGACCAGCGGCATCGGCGTCATGACCTCGCGGACCTGACGGCTGCGGTCCATCTCGAAGGCCATGTCGCGGTTGGTCACGATGCCCAGCAGCTTGCCCGCGCCGTCGGTGACCGGCACCCCGCTGATGCGGAACTTGGCACACAGCGCGTCGGCGTCGGCGAGCGAGGCGTCGGGGCGGACCGTGATCGGGTCGGTGACCATGCCGGACTCGGAGCGCTTGACCAGATCGACCTGGTTGGCCTGGTCCTCGATCGACAGGTTGCGGTGGAGCACGCCCGCGCCGCCCTGCCGTGCCATGGCGATGGCCATCCGGGCCTCGGTGACCTTGTCCATGGCCGCGGACAGCAGCGGGATGTTCACCGTGACGTTGCGCGAGACCCGGGACGCGGTGCTCACCGCGTTCGGCAGCACCTCCGACGCACCGGGCAGCAGCAGTACGTCGTCGTATGTCAGCCCGAGCATGGCGAATTTGGCGGGCATACCGTCGACGTTGTCACTCATGACACCTTCCCCAATGCTCTTGCCTCAGCGCGGACTCCCATGCTAACGGCCTAATGAGGTGTCCCATTCCACGAGCGATGAGGGCCTCATCACTTGTGCATTTCTACGGCGATCACCAGCCGTTCCGCACCGGGAACCACTACTGCTCGGCCAGCGCCCGCAGCCTGCTCAGCGCACGGTGCTGGGCCACCCGCACCGCACCGGGCGACATCCCCAGCATCTGCCCGGTCTCCTCCGCCGTCAGCCCGACGGCGACCCGCAGAAGCACCAGCTCGCGCTGGTTCTCCGGAAGGTTCGCCAGCAGCTTCTTGGCCCACTCGGCGTCGCTGCTCAGCAGCGCCCGCTCCTCGGGGCCGAGGGAGTTGTCCGGCTGCTCGGGCATCTCGTCGGACGGCACGGCCGTGCTGCCCGGATGCCGCATCGCGGCCCGCTGCAGATCGGCGACCTTGTGGCCGGCGATGGCGAAGACGAAGGCCTCGAAGGGTTTGCCGGTGTCGCGGTAACGCGGCAGCGCACAGAGCACCGCGACACACACTTCCTGCGCGAGATCCTCGACGAAGTGCCGGGCGTCACCCGGCAGCCGTGACAGCCGGGTGCGGCAGTACCGCAGGGCGAGGGGATGCACATGGGCCAGAAGGTCGTGGGTGGCCCGCTGGTCACCCTCGACGGCGCGTGCGACGAGTTCGCCGATTTCCTGCTTCCCGTCGTCACGCATCGGACCATGGTGCCTTGGCGCCGCGCGCTCCGCGGCATCAGGTCCGCACTTGTGCACCGAAGCGTTATGAGCGGCAGGTGCGCCGGCTGTTGTCATGTCCTGCGCCCTCCCCTCATGTCCGACCGGCCCGTCCCCGAGGAACTCCATACCTCCAAGGATGCGGCACCGCGCGGCGAATCGGACCGCCGTCGTACGCCGACGGCTGCGGGGCGCCATGTCACCCCGCCCGCCACAGGGCGGGCGGGGATCTTCACTCCCCCGCGTCGCTGCACGTCACAACGCCTTAGCGGACCAGTCCCCAGCGGAAGCCCAGGGCCACCGCATGCGCGCGGTCCGAGGCGCCGAGTTTCTTGAAGAGGCGCCGGGCGTGCGTCTTGACCGTGTCCTCGGAGAGAAACAACTCACGTCCGATCTCGGCGTTCGAGCGGCCGTGGCTCATGCCCTCCAGCACCTGGATCTCGCGCGCGGTCAGCGTCGGCGCGGCACCCATCTCGGCGGACCGCAGCCGGCGCGGGGCGAGCCGCCACGTCGGATCGGCGAGCGCCTGGGTCACCGTCGCCCGCAGCTCGGCGCGCGAGGCGTCCTTGTGCAGATAGCCGCGGGCACCGGCGGCGACCGCGAGCGCGACACCGTCCAGGTCCTCGGCCACCGTGAGCATGATGATCCGGGCGCCGGGGTCGGCGGACAGCAGCCGGCGCACGGTCTCGACACCGCCGAGACCGGGCATCCGTACGTCCATCAAAATCAGATCCGAACGATCGGCACCCCAGCGGCGGAGGACTTCCTCGCCGTTGGCCGCGGTCGTCACACGCTCGACGCCGGGCACGGTCGCAACCGCCCGACGGAGCGCCTCTCGGGCAAGCGGGGAGTCGTCGCAGACGAGGACGGATGTCATGACCGCCCTCCGCAGCTGATGCGCGTCACCTTGAGCCTCCAGGCTGGTACGTATCGTCACCTGTGCGATTGACGGCCTCGGACATTTGCCCGTGGCCTACCTCTGCCAACCGCCTCCGCACTCTCAACGACGGTCACTCGAAAGAGTTACGGCTTCGGCGACCGAGTTCAGCACGCTCCGTGAGGAGCCGGATACGCAGACGACTCAATGGGCGACCGGCATCCGCGCGTGCACCCTATGCCCTATTTGGCTCTCTTTCTTCCATTTTCATGGTGACTATGACTAGATTCGCAATGAGTCATATTTACATCTACTTCGACAGTAGATGTACCGTCGTGAGCACCGAGCCCGAATCAGCATCGCTTCGAGGGGACAAGCAATGGCAGATTTCTCCCGCCTCCCGGGCCCGAACGCAGACCTCTGGGACTGGCAGCTGCTGGCTGCCTGCCGTGGCGTGGACAGCTCGCTGTTCTTCCATCCCGAAGGCGAGCGCGGAGCGGCCCGCAGCGCGCGTGAGACATCGGCGAAGGAGGTCTGCATGCGCTGCCCGGTACGGGCCGAGTGCGCGGCGCATGCGCTGGCCGTCCGCGAGCCCTACGGGGTGTGGGGCGGTCTGACGGAGGACGAGCGCGAGGAACTGATGGGCCGGGCCAGGCACCGGCTGGTCCCGGCCTCGTCCATGACCGGCCACGCGCACGTCTCCGGCTCCTGAGGCTCCGGGGGCGGACTGCTCCTGAAGAAACGTTCCTGCACGACGGTGCGGCCGCCCGTCCGCGGGACACGGGGTTTGCTGCGGCCGGTGCGGGGTTCGGTGCGGCCGGGTGACGAAGGGCTTGGCGAAGGACCGGGGCCGGCGGGGGCCGTCAGCGGCGGGCGGCGTCCACCAGCCGGTCGAGCGTCGCCTCGACGGCGGGGACCTGCGCCAGATCCGGCAGGGTGAGCGCGACGATCTCGCGGTGCACGGCAGGTTCGAGACGTACGGCCGTCGCGCCCTTGGGGCGCACCGACGCCAGTGTCAGCTCGGGCAGCGCGGCCACCCCCAGGCCGGCCCCGACCAGGCCGATGACCGCCGGATAGTCGTCCGTCGCGAAGTCGATACGCGGGGTGAAGCCCGCGCTCTCACAGACCTCCACGAGGTGCCTGCGGCAGCGGGGGCAGCCCGCGATCCAGGGTTCGTCGGCCAGCTCGGCGAAGCGCGCGACGCCCGCCGCGGCCAGTCGGTGGCCCTCCGGCACCAGCCCGACCAGCCGGTCCGCCAGGATCGGGCGCACCACCAGGTCGTCCCACTCCGCCCCGGCCGCCGGGTCCGCGCCGCGCACCTCGGGGTAGCGGAAGGCGAGCGCGATCTCGCAGTCGCCGTTGCGCAGCATCTCGATCGAGCGCGGCGGTTCGGCCTCGACCAGCGAGACCCGGGTGCCGGGATGGGCGGCGCGCATCGTCGCGAGGGCGGTCGGCACCAGCGTCGAGCTGCCGGAGGGGAACGACACCAGGCGCACCCGTCCCGCGCGCAGGCCCGCGATGGCGGCGATCTCCTCCTCGGCGGCGGTGAGCCCGGCCAGGATGCTGACGGCGTGCCGGACGAGCGCCTCGCCCGCCTGGGTCAGCCGCATCTCGCGGCCCGCGCGGACCAGCAGCGGGGTGCCGGCGGACTGTTCCAGCGCCTTCATCTGCTGGCTGACGGCCGGCTGGGTGCAGCCCAGTTCGCGTGCGGCGGCGGAGAACGAGCCGGTCCGGGCGACGGCGCGCAGCACACGGAGATGACGGGCCTCGATCATGCTTTGAGCATAAGCGGTTCTTGGGTCGATCGTGAAAAATCGCGTCGTTCCTTTTGGGAGGCATGCCGGGCGCGCCGCCATGGCACGCATGAGCTGGGGCGACGCCGACGAAGCCGGGCCCCGGAGCACGCCGCCCGACCGAGCAACGGAGCACCACATGAAACTGCTGAGCGTGAACCTGGGGCGGCCCACCGCCTCCCGGCACACCGACGCGGAGGGCGGTACGGGCATCGACAAACGGCCCGTGGACGGCCCGGTGGCGGTGGCCGCCCCCGGCCCCAAGGGCGTCGGCGGCAGCGGGCTGGCCGGTGACGCGGTGGTCGACCTGCGCCATCACGGCGGCGACGACCAGGCCGTCTACGCCTACGCCCGGGAGGACCTGGACGACTGGCAGCGGGAGCTGGGCCGCGAGCTGGCCAACGGGATCTTCGGCGAGAACCTCACCACGTCGGGCGTCGACGTCACCGGTGCGCGGATCGGCGAACGCTGGCGGGTCGGGCCGCGGCTGCTGCTGGAGGTGACCTGCCCGCGGATTCCCTGCCGGACCTTCCACGGGTGGCTCGGCGAGCGCGGCTGGATCAGGCGCTTCACCCAGGCCGCGGTGCCCGGCGCGTATCTGCGGGTGATCGAGCCGGGCGAGATCCGCGCCGGGGACGCCGTCGAGGTGGTGCACCGCCCGGAGCACGAGGTGACGGTCGGGATGATGTTCCTGGCCCTGACCACCCGGCGGGAGCTGCTGCCGCGGCTGCTGGAGGCGGGTGCGGCCCTTCCGGAGGAGGCGCGGCGGAAGGCGGTGAAGTACGCGGAGCGGGCCGGGGGTTGAGCCCGTCCGCCGGGTGCCGGGCGGTGTGCGCCGGGAGCGGGAGCGGAGGACGCGCCTCCGGTGGGCGGTGGGGCGGCCGCGCCACCGGGGGTTGGGACGCGGGCGCCGTGCCCCGGGCGGATAGCGTGCCCGTATGACGACTGCATTGATCACGGGAGCGACGGCGGGCATCGGGGCGGCGTTCGCCCGGCGGCTCGCGAGCGACGGCCACAGCGTGGTGCTGGTGGCCCGCGACGAGAAGCGACTGCACGAGCAGGCCACCGAGTTGCACGACCGGCACGGCATCGAGGCGGAGGTGCTGAGCGCCGACCTGGCCACCGAGGAGGGCATCGCGGCCGTCGAGGCCCGGCTCTCGGACACCAAGCACCCGGTGGACCTGCTGGTGAACAACGCCGGCTTCGGCAACAAGGGCGAGTACCTCGACGTCCCGATGGCCGACGAGCTGACGATGCTGAAGGTGCACTGCGAGGCGGTGCTGCGGCTGACCACGGCCGCGGTGCGCGGGATGCGGGACCGGCGGCGGGGCGCGGTGGTCAACGTGGCGTCCGTGGCGGCGTTCGTACCGCGGGGCACCTACGGCGCGAGCAAGGCGTGGGTCGTCCAGTTCACCCAGGGCGCGGCGCGCGATCTGGCGGGCAGCGGCGTGCGGTTGATGGCGCTGTGCCCGGGGTTCGTCCGCACCGAGTTCCACCAGCGCGCCGGGATGGGGACGGACAACATCCCCGGGTGGATGTGGCTGGACGCGGACAAGCTGGTCGACGCCGCGATGAAGGACCTGACGCGGGGCAAGTCGCTGTCCATTCCGGACCCGCGGTACAAGGCGCTCATGGGCGCCGTGAAGCTGGCGCCCCGGGGCGTGCTGAGCGGTCTGACGTCCCGCACCGGCCGGAAGTACGGGCCGCGCTGACGCCGGGTCACCCCACCCGTTGCCGAGGGCGGGGCGGTGGTGGTGCGATGGCCGTGGCCATGCCGTCGCCGTGGCGCGACGGGGCGGGCGGGGCGCGACGACCGCGTGCCCCGCAGCCCGCCCCGGCGGGCGCCACGGATGGCGGGCACCGGCGTCGACGGCAGCGGGCGACCGCGGAGGAGGACCGTTCAGCACGATGCACCCCACCTCTGACAGTCCCCCAGGACCTGCGGAAACGCCACCGTTCCGGCCCGGCCTGCTGCTGGCGATGGGCCCGGGCGTCGCCGGCCGGCTCCTCGGCGCCCGCCACCGCACCCGCCTCGCGGCCCTCGCCCGTACCGACCCGCGGCTGGTCGCCCACGAGCTGGCCGACCCCACCCCCGAGGTCGCCGCCGCCCTCGCCGGCGCCGAGGTGCTGCTCACCTGCTGGGGCGCCCCGCCCCTCACCGGCCGGGTGCTGGCCGCCGCGCCCCGGCTGCGGGCCGTCGTCCACGCCGCCGGCTCGGTCAAACACCACGTCACCGACGCCTGCTGGGACCGCGGGATCACCGTCACCTCGGCCGCCGACGCCAACGCCCTGCCGGTCGCCGAGTACACCCTCGCCGCGATCCTCTTCGCCAACAAGCGCGTCCTGCACGCCGCCCACCGCTACCGCGGCCTGCGCGCCCCCCACGACTGGTCCGGCGAACTCGCCGGGGCCGGCAACTACCGCCGCACCGTCGGCGTCATCGGCGCCTCCCGCATCGGCCGCCGGGTCATCGCGCTGCTGCGCCCGTTCGACCTGCGGGTCCTGCTGTACGACCCGTACGTGGACCGTGCCGAGGCGGCCCGGCTCGGCGTGGTGCCGGTCCCCCTCGACGCGCTCTGCGCCGACAGCGACATCGTGACCGTGCACGCCCCGCAGCTGCCCGCCACCCGTCATCTGCTCGGCGCCCGCGAGCTGGCCCTGATGCCGGACGGCGCCACCCTGGTCAACACCGCCCGCGGCTCACTGGTCGACGCGGCGGCCCTGCTCCCCGAGCTGGCCACCGGCCGGCTGCACGCCGTCCTCGACGTCACCGAGCCCGAACTCCCGCCCCCGGGATCGCCGTTGTACGACCTGCCGAACGTCCTGCTCACCCCGCATGTGGCGGGCTCGCTCGGCACCGAACTCCACCGCCTGGCCGACCACGCCCTCGACGAGCTGGAACGCTACGGCCGGGGCGAGCCGTTCCGTGCCCCCGTACGGCGGGAGGAGCTGCACCACTCGGCGTGAGCCGCGCCCCGGCGGCGGGGAACCCGGGCGCCCGGTCCCGCCGGAAAACCCGAGGACCCGGGCCCCGCCGCAGCGGGACCCGGGTCCTGGGTGAAGCAGACCGACGCGGCGCGTCAGCCGAGCCGACGGCTCAGGTCAGTGCGCGTGGCCGTGACCGTGACCGGCCTCCGGCTCCTCCTCGGCGGGCTTCTCGACGACCAGGGTCTCGGTCGTCAGCAGCAGCGAGGCGATCGACGCGGCGTTCTCCAGCGCGGAGCGGGTGACCTTGACCGGGTCGATGACGCCGGCCTTGACCAGGTCGCCGTACTCGCCGGTGGCGGCGTTGAAGCCGTTGCCCTTGTCCTGCTCGGCGACCTTCGCGGTGATGACGTAGCCCTCGAGGCCGGCGTTCTCCGCGATCCAGCGCAGCGGCTCGACGGCGGCGCGGCGGACGACGGCGACACCGGTGGCCTCGTCGCCCTCCTTGCCGAGGGAGCCCTCCAGCACCTTGGCGGCGTGGACCAGAGCGGAGCCACCACCGGAGACGATGCCCTCCTCGACCGCGGCGCGGGTCGCGGAGATGGCGTCCTCCAGACGGTGCTTCTTCTCCTTGAGCTCGACCTCGGTGGCCGCACCCACGCGGATGACGCAGACGCCACCGGCGAGCTTGGCGAGGCGCTCCTGGAGCTTCTCGCGGTCCCAGTCCGAGTCGGTGGACTCGATCTCGGCCTTGATCTGCGCGACGCGACCGGTGACGTCCTCGGACTTGCCGCCACCGTCGACGATGGTGGTGTCGTCCTTGGTGACGGTGACCCGGCGGGCGGTGCCGAGCACGTCCAGACCGGCCTGGTCGAGCTTGAGGCCGACCTCCTCGGCGATGACGGTGGCACCGGTGAGGGTGGCCATGTCGCCGAGCATCGCCTTGCGGCGGTCACCGAAGCCGGGGGCCTTGACGGCCACGGCGTTGAAGGTGCCACGGATCTTGTTCACGACCAGGGTCGACAGGGCCTCGCCCTCGACGTCCTCGGCGATGATCAGCAGCGGCTTGGAGGAACCGGCCTGGATGACCTTCTCCAGCAGCGGCAGCAGGTCCTGGATCGAGCCGATCTTGCCCTGGTGGATCAGGATGTACGGGTCCTCGAGGACGGCCTCCATACGCTCCTGGTCGGTGACCATGTACGGCGACAGGTAGCCCTTGTCGAAGGCCATGCCCTCGGTGAAGTCCAGCTCCAGACCGAAGGTGTTGGACTCCTCGACGGTGATGACACCGTCCTTGCCGACCTTGTCCATCGCCTCGGCGATCAGCTCGCCGACCTGCTTGTCCTGCGCGGACAGACCGGCCACGGCGGCGATGTCGGTCTTGTCGTCGATCGGACGGGCGGTCGCGAGGAGCTCCTCGGACACGGCCTTGACGGCGGCGTCGATGCCCTTCTTCAGGGCGGCGGGGGAGGCGCCGGCGGCCACGTTGCGCAGGCCCTCGCGGACCAGCGCCTGGGCCAGCACGGTGGCGGTGGTGGTGCCGTCACCCGCGATGTCGTTGGTCTTGGTCGCCACCTCCTTGACGAGCTGGGCGCCGAGGTTCTCGTACGGGTCGTCGACCTCGACCTCACGGGCGATGGTGACACCGTCGTTGGTGATGGTCGGCGCGCCGAACTTCTTGTCGATGACGACGTTGCGGCCCTTGGGGCCGATGGTCACCTTGACCGTGTCGGCAAGCTTGTTGACGCCGCGCTCAAGGGCGCGACGGGCGTCCTCGTCGAACTTCAGGATCTTCGCCATGGGTTGCTTCAAGTCCTCTCAATGCGATCCTCGGCCACGACGTGGGGACCGCTGTCGCTCAAACGGACTGCGCCCCTGCCCCGGTTGTTTAGACGCGGGAAACCAGGGGCGCAGATCACGGCAAAACCGGGTGACTTACTTCTCGACGATCGCGAGCACGTCGCGAGCCGAGAGAACGAGGTAGTCCTCGTTGTTGTACTTCACCTCGGTGCCGCCGTACTTGCTGTAGAGCACGACGTCGCCGACCTTCACGTCGAGCTCGACGCGCTTGCCGTCCTCGACCCGGCCCGGGCCCACGGCCAGGACAACGCCCTCCTGGGGCTTCTCCTTGGCGGTGTCCGGAATGACCAGGCCCGAAGCCGTGGTCTGCTCGGCGTCGAGCGGCTGGACCACAATGCGGTCCTCAAGCGGCTTGATGGCAACCTTGGAGCTGGTGGTCGTCACGATCCGACCTCCCCCTTCGGAGATCTCACGGGGTTAACTGTCTGAGGTGGCGACCAGGTCGATCCGTCGTCGCGGGTGCCGGACCTGCCCGTCGCTGTGTTGGCACTCCCCACTGGAGAGTGCCAACGCCGAGACTATGACGCGGTTAGCACTCGGTCAAGCGGAGTGCCAGCGCGGCGGGGAGTCTTCCCCCGCCACCGGTTGACCGGGCAAGAGGAGCCGCGGTTTCCCGGCCCGCCCACATTCGGCGATCATGGCCATCTACAGCGGGGGTAGGGCGGGTTACGAGACAACCATCGGGAAGATTCCCGGCGCATCGGACAAACCTCCCCCTGCTCTCGCAACCAGGCCACCGGCTGCCTCGTCTACCTCCCCGACTGCCGGGTGGACGAACCGGGCCCGTTCCCGGCCGGCCGGCGGCCTCGACGACCGATGGCGGAGGAAAACCCGTGCGTCCCACGACCAGAGTTCCCCGGAGGGCCAGGGTCCCGGAGAGCGATGTCGAACGCACCATGACGTTCGAGGCGCTGGCCCAGGCACCGGACCGGCGGAGGACCGAGGCACGGCTGCTCGCCCTCGTCGTCCTGATCGCGGTCTTCGGCCACGCCTACACCGGCCTGTCGATGGAGGGCCGGCTGTCCGCCGGACTGGCCGGCTTCGCCGCCGGCATGGTCCTCATGGCGCTGGTCCCGCATCTGGTCCTGCGCCGGTTCGCGCCCCGCGCCGATCCGCTGATCCTGCCGCTGGCGACCCTGCTGTCCGGCATAGGCCTGGTCCTGCTGCACCGCCTGGACCTCACCTACGCGAAGTCGCCACGGCTGAAGATCGCCGCGGCGGCCGACGGCCAGCTGGTGTGGACCGCGATCGGGGTGGCGGTCTGCGTCGTCATCCTGCTGGTGCTGCGCGACCACCGCATCCTGCAGCGCTACATCTATCTGACGATGGTGATCGCGCTGGTGCTGCTGATGGCACCGGCCTTCTTCGGCGCCGACATGTACGGCGCCAAGCGGTGGATTCTGCTGGGGCCGCTGTCCCTGCAGCCCGGCGAGTTCGTGAAGATCATGATCTCGGTGTTCTTCGCCGGCTACCTCACCGTCAACCGCGACGCGCTGGCGCTGGCCGGCCGCCGCGTCCTGGGCATGCAGCTGCCCCCCGGGCGCCAACTCGCGCCGATCTTCACGATCTGGGCGATCAGCCTGCTGGTGCTGATCTTCGAACGGGACCTGGGCACCTCGCTGATCTTCTTCGGCGTCTTCGTGATCATGCTCTACATGGCCACCGACCGCACCAGCTGGGTGGTCTGCGGTCTGCTGATGGCCACGGTCGGCGCGGCCGTCGTCGGCTCCCTCGAACCCCATGTCCACGGCCGGGTCACCGCCTGGCTGGACCCCATGCGGGCGTTCACCAAGGCCGGCCACGCGGAGCGCATGTCCGACCAGCTCGCCCAGGCGCTGCTCAGCTTCGGCAGCGGCGGCATCAGCGGCAGCGGCCTGGGCCAGGGCCACCCCGAGCTGATCGGCTTCGCCGGCAACAGCGACTTCATCCTCACCACCGTCGGCGAGGAGTTGGGGCTGGCCGGGGTGATGGCCGTGATCATGCTCTACGTCCTGCTGGCCCAGCGCGGCCTGCGGGTGGGGCTGAGCGCCCGCGACCCCTTCAGCAAACTCCTCGCGGTCGGCCTCTCCGGTGCGCTGCTGCTCCAGGTCTTCGTCGTCTCCGGCGGCGTCACCGGGCTCATCCCCCTCACCGGCAAGGCGCTCCCGTTCCTCGCCAAGGGGGGCTCCTCGTTGGTCGCCAATTGGGTCATGGTGGCCCTGCTCTTGCGGATCAGCGATCACGCGCAGCGGCGGCGTGAGCCGGTGTGAGGCCTTCCCACGTTTTCGGCTCTCCCGCCGTGGTGGCTTGTCCTCGTTACGGCTCCGCTGCGCGGGGCTTGGGTTGAGGTGATGTTTGCGGGTGGCCGCGCCGTTGCGCCGGTCCGCTGCGCTTTGCCTCGGCCGATGCTTGCGGGTGCCTCCGCCGTTGCGCCTGCGGCGGGCGGGTCCGCTGCGCGGGGCTGTCGGGGTGCGGTGACGGGCCTCCGCGGGTGGGGGTGCCGGGCCGGTCTCCAGCAGCAGATGGTCGGCCGCCGCGGTGTCCGTGACCAGG
>NZ_JBSFJF010000123.1:0-12307 GCF_053597915.1 Streptomyces sp. NPDC001219
GACAGCGCCCCCGCGTCCGCCTCCGGCGCCCAGACTCCCGACGCCCCGTACGCCCCGATACTGGGCGTATCGGGGCGAACCCGACAACGCAGCGAGCGTGCGTGCCAGACGCCGCGGGGCAGGCGGGAGTTTGACGACAGGTCCTAGGCCTCGCGGTATCGGTCCCGAACCTCGGGGCGTTGCTGGAAGCCGGCTGACTTGTAGGTGGCGACGGCGCCGACATTGGAGCTCGGGGTGCAGACGAGGGCGCTCGACGAGCCCAGCTTCTGGAGTGCGGCGGCCGCGGCAACGGTGATCGCCTCGCCGTAGCCGTGACGGCGATGGTCCCGGTGCACTCCCATCGGTTCGAGCAACCCGGGCCTGCCCGGCCCGGCCGACCACACCGTCACCGCCGCCACGGCGTTGCCCTGGTCGTCATACGCGAGCAGACACCGGGCATCGGCGTACGGCAGTCCCGCCGCCATGGCAGACCAGCGCTGATCCGTGAACCTCGACCCGTCGAACGCTGCCCGGAGTACGGCGGCAAACACGTCCGCCTGCCCCGGCCCGACCACCTCGATCCGGACGCCTGGTTCCCTCACCGGCTCCGTGAGGCCGCGGCGCAACGGCGTCCACGGCTCGTCGGCCTTCCAGCCTTCCTCGGACAGCAGATCTTGGATCAGTGCTCCCGTCGGCGCCTCGATGTTCACCCTCCCCCCGGGCAGCACGCCACGCCCCGGCTCGATCACGTCCGCAACCACCTGCTGCGCCAGCTCCTCGTCCCGCTGAGCGTCTGACGCCATCGTCATGCGCAACAGCCTGGGACCGTCCAGCAGCCCGACGGCGAGGATCTGTCCGTCCCGGCTCCACGTCCTGACCGCAGCGGCGGTCGCCTCCGCACCCTCCCGCCAGAACCAGCCCAGGTCCCCCGGATGCAGCTGCATCGGCGCCCCGTCGTACTGCCACTCCCGCAGCGCGCCCACAGCCTCGCTCAGCCCGTCAACGCCCGGCTTGCCCAACACAATCGCCATGCCGCCGATCACACACCACGGCACCGGCACTGCGCACCCGGTTTCCGACCCGGTCACTCGGCGTCGAGTTGGTGGTCCGCCCAGACATAGCTTTCGGGAAGCAGGTCAGTGATGAGGACGGTGCGGACGCGGTCGCCTTCGCCGACGATGACCTTGAGGGCGGGAAAGTAGTCGAGAAGGACCTGACGGCACCGGCCGCACGGCGGGACCACGCCGCGGTCGCGGTCGCCCACAGCGACGATCGTGTCCAGCTCGTAGGCGCCCTGGGCGGCTGCCGCGCCGATGAGGACCAGCTCGGCGCAGGGGCCTCCGGTGAAGTGGTAGGCGTTCACCGCCGTGACGATCCGCCCGTCCAGAGCGCGGGCCGCGGCCGCCATGGTGTGGTTGTCGCCCCGGCAGCGGGTGCGCGCGACGTCCGCCGCGGCCTCGATGAGTTCGTGGTCGACGTGGTGGTTCTGCGTGGTCATCTTCTCTGCCTTCGTCAGGTGTCAGGCGACGTTGACCCGAGTGCCGATGGCGTGCAAGCGAGTATCGGCGGTGTGCTCGTTCCACCACTCGCGGACGCGGTCCCGTTCTGCCACCCGGACGGCCTGGCGAGGCTGCCCGTTCGTGCCTACAGGCGGGTGCCCTGGTCCCGACTAGTCGGGATTCATGCCGTTCAGATAGGCAAGGACCGCGAGCACCCGGCGGTTGGTGTCCTGGGAGGTGGTCAGGTTCAGCTTGGTGAAGATGCTGGCGATGTGCTTGCTCACCGCGCCTTCACTGAGGTGGAGGCGGTTCGAGACCGCCGCGTTGGAGCAGCCCTCGGCCATCAGCTCCAGGACCTCCCGTTCGCGGGCGGTCAGGGTGCCCAGCGGCTCCTGATGGGCAGTGCTCCGCACCAGTTTGGATATGACCTCCGGGTCCATCGCCGTGCCACCCTCGGCGACCCGGCGCAGCGCGTCCACGAACTGGGTGGCGTTGAACACCCGGTCCTTCAGCAGATATCCGATGGCACCGGAACCGTCGGCGAGCAGTTCGCGCGCATAGAGCTGCTCGACGTGCTGGGACAGCACCAGGACGGGCAGGCCGGGCATCCGCCGGCGGGCCTCGTGCGCCGCGCGCAGTCCCTCATCGGTGAAGGTGGGCGGTAGTCGTACATCCACGATCGCGACATCGGGCCGGTGCTCCTGCACGGCCGTGAGCAGTTCCGGGCCGGTCTCCACCGCCGCGACCACGTCGAAGCCGTGCGCGGTGAGCAGATGGGTCAGACCTTCGCGAAGCAGGTAGAGGTCCTCTACGAGGACAACACGCACGGAATCTCCAGGGTGACTGTGGTGGGACCGCCAAGTGGACTGTGTACGGCGAGGCTTCCGTCGAAGGTAGCGAGCCGCCGCTGAATGCCGCGCAGCCCGCTGCCCCTCGCCGGATCGGCGCCACCGGTTCCGTTGTCGGTGACCTCGATCCGCAACTGCTGCGCTACGTGACACACGTCGATGTGCACCCGGTCCGCTTCGGCGTGTCTGGAGACGTTGGTGAGGAGTTCGGAGACCGCGAAATAGGCGGCGGATTCGACCGGGCGCTCCGGACGGCCGGGCAGCTCGATCCGCAGTCCGACCGGGAGCGGCGAGTCCAGGGCCAGCCCGCGGATGGCGTCCGCGATGCCGCGTTCGGCGAGCACCGGCGGGTTGATCCCGCGGATCAACTGGCGTAACTCGATGAGCGCCTGCGCGGAGGCCTCCCTGGCGGACCCGAGCATCATCTTGGCGGCGGCCGGGTCCCGTTCGACGAGTGCCTCGATGGTGCCGAGCTTCATGCCCATGGCCACCCACTGCGCCTGCGCCCCGTCGTGCAGGTCCCGTTCGATCCGGCGCAGCTCCGAGGACAGCGTCTCCTGCGCCTCCGTCCGGGTCTCGGTGAGCTGCACCACCCGGCGGCCGAGCAGCGCTGACTTGGCCGGTCCGAGGAGGCACCGGCTCCACAGGCCGTGCAGCCGCAGCAGCGGCAGGGCGAGCAGGCTCCCGGTCAGGGTGCCGGCCACTCCGATCACCGGGGCGACGGCGACCGGGTGATCGCCGAGGACGGGGATGCCATGGGTGAGTGGGGGCCAGCCGTCGAAGGTCGGGAAATCGACGAAGAGTCGGAGCAGCGACGTCCATGCCCAGGACCAGATCAGGCCGAAGAAGCAGTACGCGGTGACCACCGCGGGCAGCGCGGCGAGCAGCACCGCGACGACGGGGTCGAGCAGAAGCCACAGCAGGTCCCGCCAGGTGGCCGGATCTCGCGCGTACTGCCGTAACCGCAGCGACCGCAGGGCCGCCTCCGGGGTGCGGTACAGCGTGCGGCCGATCCGGTAGGTGCCGTCGGGCCGGGGCGACGGCAGGGCAGGTTCGGGCCCATAGGGCAGGTCGATCCGGATGCCGGTCCATTCCTGGATCTGCTGCCGGCGCCAGGAGGTGAGGTGCCGGCCGGCGACCAGCACGGTCGGCCAGGCCCACAGCAGGATCGGCACCAGTGCCAGCACATGCAGGAGGGCGGCGGCCAGTTCGGCGACCGCGAGGCCGGCGGTCAGGGCGAGCCGCCAGGTGGCGAGGGCACCGCGGCCGACCCGGATCAGCGCACGGCGTATCCGGGAGTCGGTGTCGGTGACGGGCGTGAGCAGATGGCCGGTCCAGCGTCCGTGGAGTCGGAGCAGGGCCGGTCCGAAGCCGAAGCCGGCCGCAGCCGTCGGCACGGCGATCGGGAGGGTGAGCGCTACGTGTCCCGGCCAGTACCACGGGAAGGCGGCGCCCACCACGACCAGCGTGACCGGCAACAGCGCCGTGACGCTGCCGACGCCGGGGTTGAGCAGCATCCACAGCAGGTCCCGTGAGGTGGCCGGGTCCTTGAGCAGCCAGTCCCAACGCCGTTCGTAGGTAAGCTTCTTCGGGGTGGAATGAAGCCGGTTCCTGTAGCGGTACCAGCCATCCGGTTCGGGTTCGGGCGGTGGCGGCGGAGGTTGGTACGGCGCCGGCAGGTCCACTCCGCACCACCGGCCTGCCAGGGCCCGGTAGGCATTGAGCGGAACGCGGTACCACTGGGCGAGTGTCTGAATGCCGAGGAGCGTGCCGAGTCCGATGGCGGCGAGCATCGGGGCGGCGGCGAGCCCCAGCCCGAACAGCACAAGGCCGCGCAGGGGTGCCCACAGTTGCCGTCCGGACATCGTTCTCCCCGTACTTCCGATGCTCCCGCCGGGAGCAGTCGTCGTCTGTCACGATTTCGCCGTCTGTTCACGATATCGAGCCCAGGCAGGGGTTCGAGGTTTTCCACAGGCCTGCCGAGCCGGGGCCCAACTCGTCCGGTTCTCGCTGAACTTCGCCCCCTGACGCATTGTCAGCTCGATCGATGCGCGTCGCCCTTCCCACCAACCCCATGTGATAGAAGTATCGAGATCGTCGTACTCGACGAGTCCCGGAAGCAGCCGCGTTCACGCACTCGCGTGCCGGCATGGCGCCACGACTTCGGCCGGCTTCCCCCACCCGCCACGGCATCGCCCCGTAGCTGGATTTCCCATTGCGCCCGGTCAGGTACCGGCACTCCGCGCTGCGCCCATTCAGGCCGTTACGGGGGCCTTTCGCCTGAATCCGGAATATGCCTAGGTTGCATCCAGGGTTCGCCGTGCCCGGGACCACGCAGGCCCGAACACCCTCAGCATCTGGAGGAGAGCATCTTGCACAGCAGTACCGTGACATCCGACCAGTCCACGAACTCCGCTGACTTCCCACTTCAGTTCGCCCGCAGCCGCCGCTTCTCCCTGGGAGTGCCCAGGAATGTCACCGTCTCCCCCGACGGCCGCCGGGTGCTCTTCATCCGTACGGTCTCGGGCACCGATCCGGTGGGCCGGCTGTGGCAGTACGAGGACGGCGCGGAGCGGCTGTTGGCCGATCCGGCCCTCCTGGTAGGGGCCGGGTCCGGGGCGGTGCCCGAGGAGGAGAAGCGCCGCCGGGAGCGCGCCCGCGAGCAGTCGGTGGGCTTGGTGTCGTACGCGACGGACGAGGCCGCCCGTCTGGTGGCGTTCGCGCTCTCGGGGGCTCTGTGGGCGGTGCGCACCGACGGCGGCACACCGTTCTCGGTACCCGCGGCCGGTCCGGTGGTCGACCCGCGCCCCTCCCCCGACGGCCGGTACATCGCCTATGTGAGCAGCCGTTGCCTGCACGTCGTCGACCTGGAGGGGGCCGACCGGCAGCTGGCCCGTGCGGAGGACCCGGAGATCTCCTACGGCCTCGCAGAGTACGTGGCCTCCGAGTCCATGCACCGGCTGCGCGGCTACTGGTGGGCGCCGGACAGCCGTCGCCTCCTGGTGGCCAGGGCCGACACCAGCCCGGTGCAACGGCGCTACCTCAGCGATCCGGCCGACCCGACGCAGCCGCCGCAGGCGATCCGCTACCCGGCGGCCGGCTCCCCCAATGCGGAGGTCACCCTCCAGCTCCTCTCACTGGAAGGTGAGCGGGTCGAGGTGGACTGGGACCGCAAGGCGTACGAGTACGTCGTGGCGGCGGGCTGGGACGCGCACGGTCCGTTCGTCACCGTGCAGAGCCGCGACCAGCGCATAGTGCGCACGCTCACGATCGATCCGGAGACCGGCGCCACCGAGGTGCTGCACGAGCGGACCGATCCCGCCTGGGTGGACATCATCGACGGCACCCCGGCCCGTACGGCGTCGGGCGCCCTGGTGCTCCACGAGGACGACGGCGACACCCGCTATCTGACCGTCGGCGGCCGACGGGTCACCCCGGAGGGGCTGCAGCTGTGCGCGGTCCTGGGGGTCGAGGGGGAGCGGGTGCTGTTCAGGGCGAGCGAGGACCCTCTGGAGACCCATGTGTGGTGCCATGAGCCCGGCCGCGGCAACCGCAGGCTGAGCCGGGAGCCCGGCAGGTACACGGGCGCGGGGCGGGGCGGCACGGTCGTCCTGGCGGGCGAGACACCGCGGGGCCACGAGGTGGGCGTACTGCGCGGCGACGGGTCGGCCGGGGACCCGCAGTACCAGGCCCTCACCACGCTCACCGAGGAGCCGTCCATCACCCCGCGGCCGGTCCATCTCACGCTCGGCGAACGGCAGTTGCGCGGCGCGCTGTTCCTCCCTTCGTGGCACAAGGAAGGCACCGGGAAACTGCCGGTGCTCCTCGACCCGTATGGGGGGCCGGGCATCCAGCTCGTGGGACGGGCCCATGGATGGTTCACCTATGTGTCGCAGTGGTTCGCCGAGCAGGGGTTCGCGGTGCTGGTGGTCGACGGGCGCGGGACCCCGAACCGGGGCCCGGCCTGGGAGAAGACGATCCACGGCGACCAGCTGACACCGGCGCTGGAGGACCAGGTGGACGCGCTGCGGGCGGTCGCGGCGCGCTGCGGCGACCTGGATCTGACGCGGGTGGCGATCCGTGGCTGGTCGTTCGGCGGGTTCCTGGCCGCAGCCGCCGTGCTGCACCACCCCGAGATCTTCCACGCGGCGGTCGCCGGTGCCCCGCCCACCGACATGCGGATGTACGACACCCACTGGAAGGAGCGGTTCCTGGGCCACCCCCAGGAGCAGCCGGAGAACTACGCACGCTGCTCCCTGATCGGCCACGGCCATCTGCTGAGCCGCCCGCTGCTGCTGGTCCACGGGCTCGCGGACGACAACGTGGCGGCCGCGCACACCCTGCGCTTCTCGGCGGAGCTGCTCGCGGCGGGCAAGCCGCACAGCGTGCTGCCGCTGCCCGGTGCCACCCATCTGCCCGTCGATGACGCGGTCGTGGCCCAGCTGCTGCACTTCCAGCGGGACTTCCTGTTGAAGGCGCTGGAGGAACGGCGCGGCCAGGACTGACGGGGGCGGCCGGGGCGCACGGCGGTGTCGACGGTGTCGGCCCGCCCCGGCGCTTCGGCCGGTCGTCGTTCCACGTACGGCGGCCGGCTTCCTCGGCACCACACCCACCCCGCGGTCCCCCACCAGCCCCGCGCTCACCGTATTTGCCGTTCCCGCGCAAGAATCCGACCCCGTTGAACACTCCGGGCGGCAGCTCCGTATCGAGCCTGTGCAACGTCCATGGACCACATCGCGCACCGAAGGCACCACCGAGAACCGGAGGCACACCATGGCTCGACAGTCAGCGTCGGAGCAGGCGGAGACCGAAGCGATGACGGCGGCGGAGGAGACCGGCCCGGCGCCGGCGGGGCGTGGGGCGGGGCGGCGGGCCGTCGTCGCCGCTGTCGGCGCCGCCGGGCTCACGGCCGCGCTGGCGGCCTGCGGCGGCGGCATGTCGGACGCGGAAAGCGGCGGCGGCTCCAAGGCCGCGGGGGACGATCAGGCCGCCCCGGGGACGAGCGGTGAGGGCGGCACCGGAGGCAGCGGCGGCGACGGCTCCGCGGGCGGGGAAGCCGGCCCCGCGCTCGCCAAGACGTCGGAGATCCCCAAGGGCGGCGGCAAGATTTTCAAGGGCGAGAAGGTCGTCGTCACCCAGCCCCAGGACGGCGATATCAAGGCGTTCTCCGCGATCTGCACCCATGCGGGCTGCCTGGTCGGCGAGGTCTCCGGCGGCACCATCAACTGCATGTGCCACGGCAGCAAGTTCGACATCACCGACGGCAGCGTGAAGACCGGCCCCGCCACCAAGGCACTGGCGCCCGCCAAGGTGACCGTCAAGGGCGGCTCGGTCACCCTCGGCTGACGCGGAGGGCCCGCCGCCCGGTTGCCCACCTCCCCGGGTTACCGGCCGGGCGTGGCCGCGCGCCAGCTGGACAGGACGTCATCGGTGGTGGTGACGGTGGCGACCAGAGCGAGGGTGTTGCGGACCATCGCGGGGGTGTAGTCGGCAGGCACTCCCGCGATGGCGTCCGCGGGCACCACGGCCGTGTAGCCGAGGTTGACCGCGTCGAACACGGCATTGGGGACCGCCACATTCGCCGACACCCCGGTGACCACCAGGGTCCGGCACCCGAAGGTGCGCAGCAGCGCGTCCACCTCGGTACCGGCGATCGGCGAGAGGCCATGCAGCCTGCGCACCACCAGGTCGTCGCCGGAGACGGGTATCGGGTCGGCGACACGGACCGCGGTGGACCCGGTGAGCTGTTGCACGGGCAGCCTCTCGGCCGCCTTGAACAGGCGGGCGTTGCGGCTGGCACCACGCCCGTCGGGACGTCGTTCGGCAACCGCGTGCAGCACCTGGACGCCGGCGTCGTGGGCGGCCGCCACCAGCCGGGCGACGTTCGCCAGCGCCCCC
Source organism: Streptomyces sp. NPDC001219 (assembly GCF_053597915.1). Classification (NCBI taxonomy): domain Bacteria; kingdom Bacillati; phylum Actinomycetota; class Actinomycetes; order Kitasatosporales; family Streptomycetaceae; genus Streptomyces; species Streptomyces sp. NPDC001219. Next base: position 8,225 of record NZ_JBSFJF010000123.1, read on the forward strand.
GAGGTGCGTGCGGCTTCGGCGAGTTCGGGCAGGGCGCTGTCCGGGCCGACCACCCCGCGCTGGCACTCGACCGTGAGCAGCACCGTCGTGCCCGGGTCCAATTGGGCGATGAGCCGTGCGGCGTCCGAAGGCATCGCGTTCCTCTCTGGCGGGCCTGATTCCCGGTGTGCCCGGGGTTCCCGGCGTGCCCGGTGCTGCCCCGACGGGCCGGTGCGAGCCGGGCGAGGCTAGCGGGCATTGCGTACGTCAGGAAGAGCCCGCATGCTTTCTGACACTCAGTCAGGTGGCTTGGGTCCGGTCCGGCCGGTGTCAGGCGAACGGGCCGCTGCCGCCTGAGCGGAACACGGCGGAGGCGGGGACGGCATGGCCGACACACAGCGACGCGGGCGCCGGATCATGATGACGCGGGACGAGCTCGACGCCTTCCTCGCGGCGCAGCGCACCTGCCGGGTCGCCACGGTCGGCGGCGACGGCGCGCCGCACGTCGGAGCACTGTGGTTCCTCTGGGACGGCACGGCGCTGTGGCTCTACTCGATCACCCACAGCAAGCGGTGGGCCCAGCTGCGCAAGGACCCGCGGATCGCGGTGGTCTTCGATGACGGGCACACGTACGACGAGCTGCGCGGCGCCGAACTGTCGGGCCGCGCGGAGTTCGTCGGCGAGGCGCCGCGCACCGGTGAGCCCTGCCCTGAACTCGACGCCCCGGAGCGGCTCTTCGCGGAGAAGTACTTCGGAATATCCGCCATGCCGCACGACGGCCGGCATGCGTGGCTGCGGCTGACACCGGAATCCGTCGTGTCCTGGGACTTCCGCAAGATCCCGGGGTAAAGGGGCGGGCGGGCCACAAGGCGGAAGGCGGCCGGGCCACGGAGTAACCGACGCACCGGCGAAGCGCTCATTCCGGATCGACCCGCCAAGGGGAGCCCTCGCCCCCGCGGCGCCCCTCTTCCCCCGCCCATCGGATCACACTGCGGGCATCCGGAGTCGCATGCGAACGTAGCGGGAGTGACCTGGTCCTGGGCGAAAAATGCCCGTCCGGTTTCCACCCGTGCCGGGCGTAGAAGGCTTGTGCACGGTGATTCCGCTCCCATGCCTCGACCTGCCCCGTCCGTAGTTGGGTCGCGCGCAGGAACTGCACGAAAGCGGCGTGCAACCGGCCTCCGATTCCCCTTCCCCAGTGGCTCGGCAGGACATGGATCTGGTACAGCTCACCCACAGTTGCCGCATCCGCCTCCGGGCGCAGAGGCGGGCCCATCGCCATGACGCCCACGACCGTGTCTTCGTGAAGAGCACACAGCACCGTCTTTTCGTCCGCCTCCATGCAACGTGCCCACGCTTCCCGCCGCCGCATCGGCCCGCCCGGTTCGTCGACTTCCGTCTGGGGCAGCCTTCCGGCTCCGTAGTAGGCGGTACGGGCCTCGGTGTGCACCTCGACGATCGCGTCCAGGTGGACTGATCCCGCGGGCTGAATCGAAAGGTTCACCATGCCCGTGATGACGCGCTCGCGATGACGCGTGGTTCTGCTGTCGGACGCGTGGTTCCGCTGCCACCCGGCCGCCACCGCTTCACGTGCCGTGCGGTGGCCGGTCGAAATCAGGTGCTGGGAGGAGAGCTTCTGTGCACACTGCACGGATGAGTTCCGCCCCTGCCGGCGGCGCACCGCGGTTCGGCTCCTCCTGCTTCAGGCTCGCAGCCGAGACCCTCACCCGAACCACGTTCTGCTACCCGGACAGCTCCACCTGCCCCTCGGCCTTCGGCGTCGCCGCTCGCTTCTCGCTCATCGAGGTGGCCGAGTCCGACGGCCTCGACAGTCTGGACGGCCACATCGAGGCGCAGATCCACGGGCCCGTCAGACTCGACCGGGACGTGGAGGCGCTGGTCCTGGATCACAGCTACCGCGGAACGGCCGTGGAGGCCGCCGCCCATGAGCTTCCGTGCGTCATCGAGTGGCATCCGGGCTTCCGGCTGGACATGGCTCATCTGCGGCGTCACCCGGACTACCGGGGACAGGAATACGTCGACCTGGCTGCTGAGATCGCGGTCGACGCATGCATCGACCCCCGGATCATCGGAGATGCCGCCCTCACGGGTCGCTACGACCCGCAGGCGCTCAAGAAGGTCTGGCATTGCCTGGCGCGTTTCGGTGCGCCGCCCCGTGAGGGCGCCGCGCACAGCGGCCCGGTCACCACGTGCTGTCCTCAGGCGTCGGCGAGCTGATGTCCGCCCGCTACCGAACGAAGACTCGTCGACCCAAAGACCCACAGACCCACAGACTCGAAGAGTCGAAGAGTCGCAATCATCGACATGGGTCGTCCCGGTGTGATCGCGTTGTCAGTGGTCTCTGCGAGAGTGGGGTGAGTCAGCCCGTTCGGTGCCGGCAGGCGCGGGCGGGGCGGCCCGGTCGCGAAGGGGCCGGATGCCGACGAGGACGAAGGAGATCCGGTGAACGTGCTCTTCCCCGCGCTGCGCGACGCTTCGCCCGCACCCGCGCTGCGCTTCGGCGATCGCAGCCTCAGCCATCGCCAGTTGGCCTCGGTGGCCGGCGCGCTCGCCGAGCGGATCGCCGGTGAGAACCGCATCGCCCTCTGGGCGACGCCGACGCTGGAGACCTCGGTCGGTGCGGTGGCCGCGCTGCTCGCCGGGGTGGCCGTGGTGCCGGTCAACCCGAAGATCGGTGAGAGCGAGCTGGCGCACATCGTGGCGGACAGCGCGCCCTCGCTCGTCCTGGCCGAGCCGGGCGCCGAGCTGCCGGGCCCGCTCGCCGCGCTGTCCCGTATCGACATCGAGGCCGCGGCGCCGTCCGAGGAGAGCGGACCGGCCCCGCTGCCTGCCGAGCCGGGCGGCGAGGCCCCAGCCCTGATCGTCTACACCTCCGGCACGACCGGGCCGCCCAAGGGCGTCGTCCTCCCCCGGCGCGCCCTCGCGCACACCCTCGACGCGCTGGAGGACGCCTGGCAGTGGACCGCCGACGACGTCCTCGTCCACGCGCTGCCGCTCTTTCACGTGCACGGTCTGATCCTCGGCATCCTCGGGCCGCTGCGCCGCGGCGGCTGTGTGCACCACCTGGGGCGCTTCAGCACCGAAGCGGTGGCCCGGGAGCTGGCCGCGGACGGCACGATGCTGTTCGGCGTCCCGACGATGTACCACCGGCTGGCCGTCGAGGTGGGAGAGAATCCCGCGCTCGCCAAGGCCCTGTCCCGGGCCCGGCTGCTGGTCTCCGGTTCCGCAGCGCTGCCGCTGACCGATCATGAGCGGATCACGGCAGCCACCGGGCGTCGGGTGATCGAGCGCTACGGCATGACGGAAACGCTCATGAACACCAGCGTCCGGGCGGACGGCCCCGATGCCGCGGGCACGGTCGGCGTACCGCTCCCGGGGGTGTATGTCCGGCTCGTCGACGAGGCGGGGCAGGCCATCGGGGCCGAGGACGGCGAGACGGTCGGCGAGATCCAGGTCCGCGGCCCGAACCTCTTCGTCGAGTACCTCAACCGTCCCGACGCCACCGCCGCGGCCTTCGACGGCGGCTGGTTCCGCACCGGCGACATGGCGGTCCGCGACACCGCGGGCAACTACCGCATCGTGGGCCGTAAGGCCACCGACCTGATCAAGAGCGGCGGCTACAAGATCGGCGCGGGTGAGATCGAGAACGCGCTGCTGGCCCACCCCGGGGTCGCCGAGGCCGCGGTCACCGGCGAGCCGGACGAGGATCTCGGTGAGCGGATCGTCGCCTGGATCGTGGCGGAGACCGGCCCGGACGCCGGTCCTGCCCCCTCCGCCAAGGAGCTCGCCGACCATGTCGCCCGCCAGCTCGCACCGCACAAGCGCCCCCGCGCCGTGCACTTCCTCACCGCCCTGCCGCGCAACGACATGGGCAAGATCCTGAAGCGTGAACTCCATGCGTAGGGGCGGAGACGGGGGCACCGGGGACATGGACGAGGGCGTGGGCGGGGGCGCGTCCCCGCGTCGGGAGCCGGGCCCGGGGGCGCACCCCGGCAGCGAGGCGGACGGCCACAGCGATGGCGACCGAGTCGCGCCCGGCGGCCGAACCGCGGCCGGCTCGTCCACCGCGAAGTGGTCGGCGAG
>NZ_JBSFJF010000124.1:0-11953 GCF_053597915.1 Streptomyces sp. NPDC001219
CCTCCCCCGGCGCGGCCGGCCCCGGGCGAGCAGCCGGCCCTCGGCGTAGGCGAGCGCGGCGGCCGGCAGCCCGGCGGGGCGGCCGCTGAGGATCACGCTGAGGCCGCCGGTCGGGGCGGCCGCCGGGGCCGGCTCGGCGCCGATACGGCGCAGCGCCTGGGCGGCGACCGCCTCGGCGGAGCCGTGCAGGGTGAGCGCGGGGGCGCCGGGCTGCTGGAGGACGGCCCGGATGCGTTCGGCGACCAGCTCGTAGTGGGTGCAGCCCAGGACGACGGTGCGGACGTCCCGTGGGGTGCGGTCGGCGGCGACCGCGAGCGCGGCGTCGATCGCGGCCTCGTCGGCGACCTGCACCGCGTCGGCGAGCCCCGGGCAGGGCACACCGGTGATGTCCACGCCGTGCCCGAACCGGTCGATCAGATCCCGCTGGTAGGGGCTGCCCGTGGTGGCGGGGGTGGCCCAGATGGCGACGGGGCCGCCGCCGGCCGCCGCGGGCTTGATCGCCGGGACGGTGCCGATGACCGGGATATCCGGTTCCAGTTCGGCGCGGAGGGCGGGCAGCGCGTGCACGGACGCGGTGTTGCAGGCGACGATCAGGGCCTCGGGGCGGTGCGCGGCCGCCGAGCGGGCCACGGCCAGCGCATGGGCGGTGACGTCGTCGGGGGTGCGGGGGCCCCAGGGCATCCCGTCGGGGTCGGAGGAGAGGACCAGATCGGCGTCCGGCCGCAGTCGCCGCACGGCGGCGGCCGCCGCGAGCAGCCCGGTCCCGGAGTCCATCAGCGCGATCTTCACCCGGACACCTTACTCAGCCGCCCGCCGGGCTTGTCATACCGGGCGGAACGGACGCGCGCCCCCGGCGGTCGCTCCGCTCCCCTTCTCCCCTCCGCGACACCGTGGCGATGGCCGCGGGGCGACGGGGCGGTGCGGCAGACTGCGGCCGTGGGAGCGATGGAGTGGATCGGTGCCGGGTCCCTGCTGACCTGGGTGTGGCTGCTGCTGGGCCAGGGCTTCTTCTGGCGGACGGACGTCCGGCTGCCGGCCCGCCGCGATCCGGAGCGCTGGCCGTCGGTGGGCGTGGTGGTCCCGGCGCGGGACGAGGCCGCGGTGCTGCCGGACAGCCTGCCGTCGCTGCTCGCACAGAAGTACCCGGGCCGGGCGGAGGTGTTCCTGGTCGACGACGGCAGTACCGACGGGACCGGCGCGCTGGCCCGGAGCCTGGCGGCCGCGCGCGGCGGACTGCCGCTGACGGTGACCTCTCCCGGCGAGCCCGAGCCGGGGTGGACGGGGAAGCTGTGGGCCGTACGGCACGGGATCGCGCTGGCGCGGGAGCGCCTCACGCCGGAGTACCTGCTGCTGACCGACGCGGATATCGCCCACGAACCGGACAGCCTGCGGGAGTTGGTGGCGGCGGCCCGGTCGGCGGAGCTGGACCTGGTCTCGCAGATGGCGCGGCTGCGGGTGGTGACGCTCTGGGAGCGGCTGATCGTGCCGGCGTTCGTGTACTTCTTCGGGCAGCTGTATCCCTTCCGGTGGGTCAACCGGCCCGGGGCGCGGACCGCGGCCGCGGCCGGCGGCTGTGTGCTGCTGCGACGGGAGGCCGCGGAGCGGGCGGGCATCCCGGAGACGATCCGGCATGCGGTGATCGACGATGTGACGCTGGCGCGGGCGGTCAAGCGCGGCGGCGGCCGGATCTGGCTGGGGCTGGCGGACCGGGTGGACAGCGTGCGGCCGTATCCGCGGGTGGCCGACCTGTGGCGGATGGTCTCGCGCAGCGCGTACGCGCAGCTGCGGCACCGGCCGTCGCTGCTGCTCGGCACGGTCCTCGGGCTCGCCCTGGTGTATCTGGCGCCGCCCGCCGCGCTGGCGGCCGGGCTGGCCGGCGGCGATCCGGTGCTCGCGGCGACCGGCGGCGCGGCCTGGGCGGTGATGTGCGGGACGTATCTGCCGATGCTGCGCTACTACGGGCAGCCGCTGTGGGCGGCGCCCCTGCTGCCCTGCACCGCGCTGCTCTATCTGCTGATGACGGTGGACTCGGCGGTGCAGCACTACCGGGGGCGCGGGGCGGCGTGGAAGGGCCGGACCTACCCGGCGCCCTGAGCGCCCCGGCGGCGCCGTCACTTCCGGGCCGGTGACCAGTCCAGACCCCAGCCGTAGGCCTGGTCGACGGTGCGCTGCGGGCTGACGCCGGGCTCGGGGACGAGGTAGCGGGCCTCGCGCTGGACGACGAGCTCGCCGCCGGTGTTGGTGATCAGGGCCAGTGCACAGATGTTGGAGGGCACCGTGCAGGCGTCCAGGGTGAAGTCGACGGGGGCGCCGTGCTGCGGCTGGAGGGTGACGGTCGCGCTCAGCCCCTCGAAGCTGCGGGCACCGGCATAGACGGTGACGAAGATCAGGACGCGCTTGATGCGGTCCTGGTGGTCGAGGTTGAGGGTCAGGTTCTCGCCGGCCGCGACGGCGCCGGTGCGGTCGTCGCCGTCGAGCTGGATGTACGGCGGGGCGTGCAGCGCGCCGAAGTTGTTGCCGAGCGGATGGACCACGCCCGCGGCACCGTCGGTGAGTTGGTACAGCGCGCACAGGTCGAGGTCCAGCTCCCCGGACGACGGCAGCAGCGCGCCACGGGCGCCCATGGCCTCCAGCGCCTTGCGGCCGAGCTTCTTGCCCAGCCGCTTGCCCGCCGAGCCGCCGCTCCAGTTGAGGTTCACCCGCAGCGCGCCGGAGGTGCCGCCCTGCTTCGCCAGGGAGACCGCCGGGGCCGCCTTCGTGAGAGTGACCTTCGTCAGACGGACGGGCGGGGGCGCGGCGGCGGGCGCCGCCGGCGGCGTCATCGGCGGTGCGGGCGCCATGGCCGGAGGCGCGGCGGGTCCGGCGGGGCCCGGAGCGGGCGCGGCGGCCGGAGGCTGCGGCACCGTGGCCTGCGGCGCCGGGGGCTGCGGCGCCGCCGGTTCCTCGACGCTGATGCCGAAGTCGGTGGCCAGCCCGGCGAGCCCGGTGTCGTAGCCCTGCCCCACCGCACGGAACTTCCAGGCACCCTGGCGCCGGTAGAACTCGCCGAGGACGAAGGCGGTCTCGCTGCCGGCGTCCCGGCTGTCGAAGCGGGCGAGTTCGGTGCCACCCGCCGCGTCCAGCACCCGGACGTGCAGCCCCGGGACGCTGCCGAAGCCGCCGCCGTCGGCGGAGGCGGCGAGCACCACCGTGTCGACGGCGGGCTCGACGGCGGACAGGTCGACGGCGAGGTGGTCGGTCATCGCCCCGCCGGCCGGGCGCTTGCCTTCGTGGCGTACGGCTCCGGAGGCGTGCACGGCCTGGTTGTAGAAGACGAAGTCCCCGTCGTCGCGGACCTTTCCGGACACCAGCAGCAGGGCGGAGGCGTCCACGTCCGGTGCTCCCGGGGCCGCCTGCCAGCCCAGTTCGACCCGGACCGCCGGGGCCGGAACCGGAACATTGCTGCCCTTGAGCATCGACATCGCCGCGCCTTCCTCTCGTCCGCCGTGCCCCGTCAGTGGTGGCCCCTCCAACCTACTTGGCCCCTGTCGTCCCGAACGCCCCTTGTTCACCTGCGAGAAGCGGGGTCTTTACAGGATTCCTACGGGCGATCGCGACCGATTTCCGCAGGTTCGCTCCCATTGGTGCTCCTGGGCCACTCCGAACACCTGAAACAACCCTCTTTCCAGACTCCCCAATCGGCACATCGTGGGCTTAACTTAAGAGGCATGACCTCCCCCCGCTCTACCTACGGCGGCGGCTACTACGCTTCGCCCTCCTTCCCGGACACCCCGATCTACGACAGCCTCGTCGCCGAGCGCGGCACGCCGCAGATCGCCCCGATCCGGGTGAACCCCTCCCCTTACGACACGGGCTCGTCGTATCTGCCGGCGCTGCCCTCGGCGCTGCCGGCCCTTCCGGCCGCGCCCTCCCACCCCTCGCCCGGGCAGGGGTACCCAGGAGCCGCCGCGCAGCCGGTGGCCCCGCTCCAGCAGGCCCCGGCGCCGTACATCCCGCAGCAGGCGGGCACCACCCGCGGCTATCCGTCCCCGCAACAGCAGCAGCCCCAGCGCCCGCCCATGGGCACGGGGTACGAGGCGATGCGCCCGGCCGCTCCGGTCGCGCCCCGCCCCGCCGCGCCCTACGACGATCCGTACGGCCGCCAGTACCCGCGCGGTTACTGACCCGGCCGACCGGTCAAGGGTCCGGGGCGGCTGGCAGGATGGCAGGCATGTCCAAGCCTGCGCTCCAGTCGATCCGTCTCTACCCGGTCAAGTCGATTGCGGGGGTCTGTCCCGGCGAGGCGGTCGTGGAGCCGTGGGGGCTCGCCGGGGACCGACGCTGGCTGCTGGTGGACGCCGCGGGCCGGCAGCTCACCCAACGGCAGCAGCCGGCGCTGTCGTTGGCGCGCGCCGAGTGGCTGCCGGGTGGCGCCCTCGGGCTGACCGCGCCCGGGAGGAAGCCGCTGACGGTCGCGGTGCCCGCACCCGGGGAGACGGTCCCGGTCGAGGTCTGGGCGGACGAGGTCGAGGCGGTGCCCGCGGGACCGGAGGCGGACGAGTGGTTCAGCGGCTATCTGGGCGTCGCGTGCCGGCTGGTGCATCTCGACGCCCCGGAGCGGCGCCGGCCCGTCGACCCGGCGTACTCCGCGCCCGGTGACACGGTCAGCTTCGCCGACGGCTTCCCGCTGCTGCTGACCACCGTCTCGTCGCTGGACGCCCTCAACTCGCTCATCGCGCAGGGCGACCACGCCGACGAGGGTCCGCTGCCCATGAACCGTTTCCGGCCCAATGTGGTCGTGGACGGCACCGCGCCCTGGGCGGAGGACGACTGGCAGCGGGTCCGTATCGGCGAGGTGGTCTTCGACGTCGCCAAGCCCTGCTCACGCTGCGTGGTCACGACCACCGACCAGCTCACCGCCGAGCGCGGCAAGGAGCCGCTGCGGACCCTCGCCCGCCACCGCCGCTTCGGTGACCGGCTGGTCTTCGGCCAGAATCTGATCCCCCGTGGGGCCGGCACGATCCGTATCGGCGACCCGTTCGAGATACTCGCCTGACGGGCCGGCGCGCCCCCGCGCGGGCCACGGCCGGCGGGCCGCCGCGGCCCGGACGGGGCGCTGTGCCTCGTCGGCGAGGCGGACGCCGCGCGGCGGAGCGAGGTCGGCAGGGCGCCGGAGCTCGCGCTGACGCGGACCGCGGCGGCCCGGCGGCTCACCGTCGATCTGCCCCGGCTGCACTTCCTGTCCGTCGGCTGCGCCGTCACCCTGCTCACGCCGGCGGGCCGGGCCGCGGGCCACGAACGGATCGAGGTGCGCGGCGACCGCGGGCAGTGCCGGACGCTGCGGCGGCTGGGCGCCGGGACGGTGCCCCGGCTGGTCCTGACGGAGGTGGTGCGGGCGTGGTGAGCTCCGGTCCGGCCGGGGTGCCGGCGGAGGAGTCCGGCCGCCGGCTGCTGCAACGGCGTTTCACCGCCCGGCTGCTGCCCCAACTGCGGCTGCTGGTCGAGGAGTGCGCGGCCCGCGAGGGGCTGTGCGAGCCACGGCGCGGCGAGTTCGTGCTGGCGGTGGACGAGATCGCGGGCAACGCCGTGGAGCACGCGGGCGGCGCGGGGCGGCTGGTGCTGCGGCGGGTGGGCGATGAGCTGGAGTGCCGGATCAGTGACGCGGGGCCCGGATTCAGCGAGGAGGTGATCCCCGAGCTGCTGCCCGGCCTGGACGGCGCGCCGAAGGGGCGTGGGCTGTGGCTCGCGCGCCTGGTGGCGGACCGGTTCGCGGTCACCGGCGGGGCAGCGGGGACGGACGCGGCGGGCGCCGTGGTGACGGTGGCGGTACGGCTGCGCTGACCGGGCGGGATGCCGCTCCGGCGGGCCAGGCGCGAGCAGGCCCGGGGACGCGTTCCGTACGTCCGGGAGATGCCCTTTGTACCCGGTGATGTTGCTCTCTCTTCGCAGAACTCTCGCGTGGACCACCCCTGATGCGGTATTCACGGACACGGAGAGGGGCAACGATGCGAGCGATGAGAGGCGTGTGGCGCTGGCGGCGCAATCCGCTGCGGCGCCGGACCGATCGGCTCGAGGCCTGGGTGGCGCTCGTCGCGGCCCTCCTGATCGCCCTCGGATCGACCTCCGCGGGCTGGCTCACCGGCCGGACCGCGCAGGACGCGCTGCGGGAGACCGTACGGCTCCAGCACCAGCAGCGGCAGCTGGTGTGGGTCACGGTCGACCGGCTGCTGTCGCGGGCCCCGCTCGACCCCGACCCGGAGACCTCCTCACAGCGCGACGCGCACCGCCGGGTCCTCGCCCGCTGGACGGCCCGGGACGGCAGCGCGCACCTGGGCCAGCTCGCCGCGCCCCGCCCGGTGGAGACCGGTGAGCGGTTCCGGATCTGGACGGACGCGCGCGGCCGGGTGGTGCCGCGGCCGATGGACACCGGCACGGCCGACACCCATGCGGTGCTGGCCGGGCTGGGCACCACGGCCGGGGTCGGCATGATGATCGAGGGCGCCCGGCGGATGATCGTCTGGCAGCTGATGGTGCGTCGCTTCCGCCGCTGGGACCAGGAGTGGAAGCGCGCGGGACAGGACTGGGGACGGGCCGACGCGGGCAGCTGAGCGGCTGCCCGGCAAGGGGGCCGACCGTGTCAACTCCCGCCCGCCGGGCGCGCTACGGTGGGGACGCCAGCCTCTCGGCTGGGGCCTCGCAGACCGGAATACGGACATCCGCGGACGGATGGGTGCCGGGCCGACAACCGCCGTACGAAGTGGGGACACGACAGCGCCATGGCACAGGGCTCGGTCCAGGTGACGCACTCCGGAACCTCGCGTTGGCGACGCCGTACAGGGGAGTACAGCTCGCTCGCCGCCGCCCTGGAGGCAGCCGGGGACGGCGATGTGCTAACCGTCCCGGCCGGTACCTACCGCGAGAACCTGGTGCTGGCGCGCGCGGTGACCCTGCGCGGCCCGGACGGGGCACGCGGTTCGGTGCGGATCGTCCCGGCCGACGGGGTCGCCCTGACGGTGCGCGCCTCGGCCACCGTCCACGACCTGCATCTGGAGGCGACGGACTCGGCGTCGCCCGCGCTGCTGGTGGAGGACTGCGCTCCGGAACTGGCCGGGCTGCGGGTGGTGACCCGGTCCGCTTCCGGCATCGAGGTCCGCGGCGGGGCCCGTCCGACGGTGCGCCGCTGCACGGTCGACAACGCGGGCGGGGTGGGCATCAGCGTCCTGGACGGCGCCGGCGGCGTCTTCGAGGAGTGCGAGGTGATGGCCGCCGGGCAGACCGGTGTGGCGGTGCGCGGCGGGGCCCACCCCCGGCTGGAGAACTGCCGCATCCACCACGCCTCGGGCGCCGGACTGTCCCTGCACGGCGAGGGCAGCTCGGTCGAGGCGGTGGGCTGCGAGCTGTACGAGATCAAGGGCGCGGGCATCCAGGTCGCGTCGCGAGCCACCGGGCACTTCACCGACTGCACCGTCCACCGCACCTCCGCCGACGGCGTCACCCTCGACACCGACGCGGTCCTCACCCTCGCCGACTGCGATATCCACGACATCCCGGAGAACGCCGTCGACCTGCGGTCCCGTTCGGTGCTGACGCTGACCCGCAGCACGGTGCGGCACTTCGGGCGCAACGGGCTGTCCGTCTGGGACCCGGGCACCCGCGTGGACGCCAACCAGTGCGAGATCCATGACAGTACGGGCGACTACCCGGCGGTGTGGGTCAGTGACGGCGCCACCGCCGTACTGGACGCGACCCGGGTGCACGACGTCCCGGACGCGCTGTTCGTCCTGGACCGGGGCTCCCGCGCCGATGTCGTCGACTGCGATATCGCGCAGGTCCGCAACACCGCGGTGTCGGTGAGCGACGGGGCGACCGTGCAGCTGGACGACTGCCGCATCCGGGAGGCAGCGACCGGCGCCTGGTTCCGTGACCACGGCAGCGGCGGCACACTCGCCAACTGCACCGTCGACGGGGCGCAGACCGGCGTGATCGTCACCAAGGGCGCGGACCCCACCATCGAGGGCTGCACGGTCAGTTCGCCCACCGAGGCGGGGTTCTACGTCTCCGCCGAGGGCCGCGGCAGCTTCCAGAACTGCCGGGTCACCGGCAGCGCGGGCTTCGGCTTCCATGTGATCGACGGCTGCCGTACGACGCTGACGCGGTGCCGTACGGAGCGGTGTGCGCGCGGCGGCTACGAGTTCGCCGAGGGCGGGGCCGGGCAGGGCGACGGGCCGACGGTCCAGGACTGCACCAGCGACGAGAGCCGTGCCGTGGGCACCCCGGCCGACGGCCCGGCGACGGCGCCCACGGTGCAGCGGATGACGCAGACGGCCGGGCTGCTGGGCAACGTCCCGGCGCAGGGCACGGCGCCGGACCCGGCGGCCGCCGAGCCGGCCGTCAGCAGCCGGCCGTCCGCCGACGTGCTGGGCGAACTGGACACCCTCGTCGGGCTGGAGAGCGTCAAGCGGGAGGTGCGCAGCCTGATCAACATGATCGAGGTGGGCCGCCGGCGGCAGGAGGCGGGCCTGAAGGCCGCGTCGGTCCGCCGCCACCTGGTCTTCACCGGCTCCCCCGGTACCGGCAAGACCACCGTGGCCCGGCTCTACGGCGAGATCCTGGCGTCCCTGGGCGTGCTGGAGCGCGGGCACCTGGTCGAGGTGTCCCGGGTGGACCTCGTGGGCGAGCACATCGGCTCGACCGCCATCCGTACCCAGGAGGCGTTCGACCGGGCGCGCGGCGGGGTGCTGTTCATCGACGAGGCGTACGCCCTCTCCCCCGAGGACTCCGGACGGGACTTCGGCAAGGAGGCCATCGACACCCTCGTGAAGCTGATGGAGGACCACCGGGAGGCGGTGGTGGTGATCGTGGCGGGCTACACCGCCGAGATGGAACGCTTCCTCGCGGTCAACCCCGGTGTGGCGTCCCGCTTCTCACGGACCATCACCTTCGGCGACTACGCCCCCGAGGAGCTGCTGCGGATCGTCGAGCAGCAGGGCGAGGAGCACGAGTACCACCTCGCCGAGGGGGCCGGCGAGGCGCTGCTGAAGTACTTCACCGCGCTCCCCAAGGGCCCGTCCTTCGGCAACGGCCGTACCGCGCGGCAGACGTTCGAGGCGATGGTCGAGCGGCACGCGGGCCGGGTGGCGCTGCTGACCGACCCGAGCACCGACGACCTGACCCTCCTCTACCCGGACGACCTGCCCGAACTCCCCTGAGCCGGACGGCCGTCCGGGCGCTCGCCCGCGGGCCGCTGGCAGGGCACGTCCGGGCCGAGCCGGGCGATGAGTTCGCCGCGGACCGTGCCGAACACCGGGTCGGCCTGGTAGTCGCCGTGGCCCAGGATCTGGGCGGGCAGCGGGTTCTGCAGGGTGCGGCCGAAGGCGAGCGGGTCGCGCAGCGGCCCCTGGTCGATCCGCCGGCCGTCCTCGCAGGTGAGCCGGATCGGGCCGCCGATGGGGTCGGTGAAGCGCCACAGATTGCGCCAGTCGTCCATCTCGCGGTGCAGTCCGGTCAGCGCGGGCGGCCCGAAGAAGGCGGGGAACCAGCGCCCGTAGAGCCGCTCCAGGGGGCTGCCGTACGTCATCAGGGCGACCCGGCTGCGGGTGACCAGGTCCAGCTGCCAGACCGCGGCGGCCGCCAGCACACTGCCCTGGGAGTGCCCGGAGAGCACCAGCCGGCCGTCGAACCGCTCGGTCCAGGTCGCCATCCGCCAGGTGAGGTCGGGGACGGCGCGCTCGGCGTAGCAGGGCGGCGCGAAGGGATGGGCGGCGCGCGGCCAGAACGTGCCGACGTCCCACAGGATGCCGATGGTGCGGCGGGCCGAGTGGTCGCGATAGGCGCGCCGGCCCATGGTGATCAGCAGTATGACGCCGGCGCCCATCAGCCAGGAGCCCAGGGACTCCGCGGTCTCGGCGGCGGCGTGCACGACGGGCGGCGCGCCCTCGGTGGCGCGGCCGGGCGCCCGGCCGGTGAGCCAGGCGCCGACCACCGCACCGGCCCCGAGGACGAGCGTGACGGCGGAGGTGGCCGCGATCAGGACGGGCGCGGAATCGGTGAGTCCGGCGCCGGCGATGGTGGCGGCGATGCGCTTGGTACGGCCGGCGTCCGGACGCTCCCGCGGGTCGTAGAGCCCGGGGATGTCCTTGGCGACCCGGTTGCGGACGATCACCACCCGGATCGCGGCCAGCACGGCGACCACGGCGACGACGACCAGCAGCGCGGGGATGACCGAGGCCTGCCAGGACAGCAGGACCGGCGGCCCGGGGATCGGGGCGTGCGCCTGCCCGGGCGTCGCGCCGCCGTCCAGCCAGTCCGCGAAACGCTGGGCCACCCCGCCGGACAGCACCCCGCCGACCGCACAGGCCAGCAGCGCGACGGCGGGCCCGCCCATGCCGCGCAGCGCGGTACGGGAGTCGTCGCGGGCGGCGCGCTGCAGGACCCAGGCGGTCACCGCCAGCGCCAGGACCAGCGCGCCCTGGAAGACGGCGATCCCGCCGAAGGCACTGGCGCCGGGCAGCGGGCCGTGGCTGTGCGCACCGGGACGCGCCCAGCCCGAGTGCACCGCGGTCAGCGTCAGCGCCCCCAGGGCGGCGAACGGCAGCGCCCGTACGACCAGGTGGTCGGAGGTGATGTCCGGTGCGTCCTCACTGCGGGCGGTGCGCCAGACGACCACCAGGGTGATGGCGGCGAGCAGGATGACCAGGGCGGTCAGGGCCCGCCCGGTGACCGCGAGGACGCTCTGCCCGCCGTCGCGCCCGTCGGCCTTCGCGGCGGCGGCGAGCAGCACCGCGGCCACCGTCAGCACACCCGCCGTGGTGTGCGCGGCGCGCAGCCGGGCGACCAGCCGGCGGCCGTACCAGAAGCCCTCACGGCTGAGCGCGGTGCGTTCGGCGACCGGGGTGTCGCGGGAGGTACCGGGCAGCCGCGGCGGCGGCGAGGCGGACTCGTAGGCGCTCCACGTACGGCGCGAGAGCCACCACAGGAAGCCGATGACGAGCAGCGGCACCACGGACGCGAGCGCGACGCGGCGGCCCGGGGCGCTCCACCAGCCGGAGTTGTCGGGGCTGAGGAAGCCCATCCAGGACTTGCCGGCCGCGCAGACGGTGGTGCCGGCGCACTGCCAGGCCGTGAGGTCGAGGGCGACCTCACAGGACGCGGCGGCGAGCAGCACCGTGAGGGTGAGGGCGAGGATGCGCACCAGCAGGTCGTAGACCCGCTGGGCCGGGTGCTCGGACGGGGCGGCCGGGCGCATCCAGTGGGCGAGGTTGGCGACCATGAAGGGCACCAGCAGCAGCCACAGGGCGCGGGCGCCGTTGCCCGAGGTGAGGTTGGACCAGCAGTACGCCTCACGGACCGGCTCGCCGCGGTAGTCGTCGGGCCGCTGCTCGGCGTCCGCGTCCTCGGCGCGGCGGTAGCAGGCGGCGGTGTCATCGCCGGTGATCAGCTGGACGCGTGGGTCACCGAGCATCTCCTGGGCGGTGGTACCACCGACGCCGTGCACCAGCAGCTCCAGGGAGAGCTGCGGTGCGGTGTCCGGTGGCCCATCTCCTGTGCTGCCATGGTCCGTTGAGCGGGCGTGCGGTGTCGGGTCCGCGGTCTCCACTGAATTCCCCCGTAGTCCATACGGCGCCGTGCGGTGCGACGCCCCAGGATTGTCTCTTCCCCGCGACGGCACATCCAGCACCGGTTGGGGGTGGGGTTCTGGGGATGGTGGGGGGGGTGGCTGGGAGGGGTGGCTGGGAAGCGGGGCGGAGGCGGGGGCCGAGTCGGGGCCGGGCGGGGGCCGGCGCGGCTTGGGGCGGCCCCCGCTTGGGGCGCCGCGGCTTGGGACCGGCGCGGCTTGGGGCGGCGCGTGCGCGTACGCGCGTCCCCCCACCCCCGAACCCGCCCCCTCCCCCTCCCCCGAAGGGGGGGGAGGGCACCGGCGGCCAGCCCGTCGCGGGCCGCGTCGGGGGTGAGGAAGTCCGGGAAGTAGCGGGCG
>NZ_JBSFJF010000125.1:0-11122 GCF_053597915.1 Streptomyces sp. NPDC001219
TATCGGGGCGACCCTCCGCCTTGCGATCGCACGCACCAGACGCCGCGGGGCCGCCCTTCGGGCGAACGACGGGAGTTTGACGACAGGTCCTAGGGGCGTACCTGCCGCGATCCGTTTCGGTTTTCCACCGCGCGGCGGAGCGGGAGGGGTGAACGCCGTACGCCCCCCTCGGCCCCACGCCTCATTGCCCTTGGCCCCGGCGGCCACGCATAACTCACCCTTTGCGTCGTCGACGGACCGGGCGAGGCCAGTTGTCCGGCGGCGGAGCCAGATTCTCCCGGGCTCAGGCGTGGCGGCCTGTCGAGGTGGGGAGAAAGACACCCTGACTCCGGGGGGTGGTCGATGAACGGCGACATAGCGGGAAACCGAAGTCTGCTGGGCAGGCTCCGTGGTGCTCTCGCGCTGTGTGTCTTTCTCGGGGGACTGAGCCTGGCGCTGGTGTCCAACGGCCGGCCCGGCTTCCTGTGGTCCGCGCTCAACGAGCTGGCCCTCTTCGCCGCGGCAGCCGTCGCCATCCCGTTCTACTACGACCTGTTCCTCAAGGACGTCGAACGGGTGCGTTTTCTCGGCGAGATGACCCGGTTACTGGACGAACGGCTCCCGGCCGGTGGTGCCGGCCGCGGCCTCACCGTTCGTGCCGAGGGGCGGCCGTCGCCGACGGAGAAGGCCGAGTTCCTGGCGGGGGCGCACTCGGAGATCATCGAGATCGGGGTGGCGCTCCGCAGCCTGGCCGGCCTCTTCGTGTCACGGCCCGAACGGGACTTCGCCGGTCCGGTCCGCCGACTCCTGAGCGAGGGCGTGAACATCACGTATGTGGTCGCCGATCCCGAGTCGGCCCTGATCACCGAGTACGCCCGCAGCATCGGCGACCCGGAACTCCCGAACCGGGCGGCCTCCTCGGCCCGGGAACTGCTGGCGGTCGCCCGGGGCTTCGACACCGAGGGGCTTCCCGGGCGCATGACCATCCGGGTCACCCGGCAGCTGCCGACGTGCTTCCTGAGCCTGGTCGATCCCGACTCCGAGACCGGGCGCTGTCGTACGGCTCCGTATCTGCCGGGGGTGCGGCGGGCCGACTCACCTGTCCTCGACATCGCCAAGGCCTCCCAGCGCGAACTCTTCACGCGCTACGTGACCTACGCGCGCACCGTCCTGGACGACAGCCGGCCCTTGGACACCCCGTAGAACGAAACCGTCGCAGCCCGGCCCCGTCGTGGACCGGAGCCGTCGCGCCCGGACCTGCAGCACCTGTCGTTGGCGCGGAAGCGCACCGACCGTCTTACGGGCCGCGGCCTCCGGCCGGCCTCACAGGCACGGACCGGTCGTCTTCCCTCAGTCACGCTCCACGAGCAGGTGCCGGGGACCGCGCAGTACCGGGCTGCGCCGGTAGGGAGGCGGGTCCTCGGTCAGGCGGGGGGCGTCGAGGTTCTGGATGAGTGCGTTCAGGGCGATCTGGGCCTCCAGGCGGGCGAGGGGGGCTCCGAAGCAGCTGTGCACGCCGCTGCCGAAGCCGAGGTGCTGGTTGTCCTCGCGCGTGGGGTCGAAGCGGTCGGGGTCGCGGAACCGTTCGGGGTCCCGGTTGCCGGAGGCGAGCATCAGGATGAGCGGGGCGCCCTGGGGGACGGTGAGCCCGGCGACCTCGATGTCGGCCAGCGGGGTGCGCTGCGGGAGCATCTGCACGGGCGGTTCGTAGCGCAGCAGTTCCTCGACTGCCCGGGGCATCAGGGCGGGGTCGCTGCGCAGGCGTGCCAGCTGGTCGGGGTGGCGCAGCAGGGTGAGGGCGCCATTGGTGATCAGGTTGACCGTGGTCTCATGGCCGGCGATCAGCAGCAGTACCGAGGTGGTCATGATTTCGAGCGGGGTGAGCTGCCCGCCGGCGCCGTCGCCCGCGGCGAACGCGGAGAGCATGTCGTCGGACGGCTGGTCGCGGCGCTTCTCGGCGAGGCCTCCCAGGTAGAGCGCCATGGCCTTGCGGGCCTCCGCGGCGGCGCGTTGGCGCTCCGCGGGGTCCTCCTTGGGGTTGGGGGCGATGCCGGCGACGATCGCGTCCGACCACTGGCGGAACTGCGGCTCGTCCTCGATCGGTACCCCCAGGAGGCGGCAGATCACGGTGACGGGGAGCGGGTAGGCGAAGTCGTCGACGATGTCGATCCGCTCCTTGTCCGCGAGGCCGGTGAGGAGCTCCTTGACGATGCGGGTGATCTCGCCGTGCATGGCATCGACCCGGCCGGGGGTGTGGGGCGGGCCGAAGGAGTGCATGGCCAGGCCGCGCAGCCGGTGGTGTTCGGGGTCGTCGAGCCCGATGAAGGCGGGCGGGAGCGCTTCGTCGGCGGCGTCGGTCTCGTCCGGTGCGGTGCGGTGGCGGCGGTCCGAACTGATCCGTGGATCGTGGAGCAGCGCTTCGATCTCGTGGTACGTGCCGACGAGGTAGCTGCCGTCCTCCTGCCGTGCCACCCGGTGCTCACGGAGTTCGGCGTAGAGCGGGTAGGGGTCGGCACGGTGGGCGTAGTCGGTGATCCGTTGGAACAGGGTTTCCGCAGCCATGCGCGGGGGCTCCTCATCGCTGTCTCTATGGAGTGGGCGGTTCACCGCCGTGCTGTGGTGGTTCGTCACCTTGGGGCGGTGGTTTGTCGCCTTGGGCGGTGTTCTCAGCGGGCCGGTTGTACCAAGGTCAGGCGGCGGTCCGGCAGATGGCCGGTGAGGGCGACGGTCGGACCGTGCGAGAGCAGCCGCGGGTCCGGCACGTCGGAGGGGACGGGTACCGGGGACTCGATCTGGTCGGCGGCTCCCGGAGCGGGCGGAAAGGGTGCGGCGGTCTCGATCAGCCGCTGGTAGTACTCCAGTGACCTGGCCTGGTTGACGCTCACGGCCGCGGTGACCCGCCCCCGGTAGCCGTAGACGGCGACCAGCCGGGCGTCCTTGAGCGAGCCCTGGGCGATGACCACCTGGTCGGAGAAGGTGGGCACCCCGACGGACTTGATGTTGAGGCCGAACTGGCTGGACCAGAAGGCCGGGACCGTCAGGTGCGGACGTCTGCGGGGTCCCGGATTGACCATGTTGTGCGCCGCCACCTCGGCCTGTGCGACGGCGTTGCCCCAGTGCTCCAGGGAGAGCAGTTGGTACTCGAAGAGCGGGTGCGGGAAGCGGGCGACATCGCCGGCGGCGAAGATGTCGTCGGTGACGATCCCGTACATGTCGAAGGCGCGGCACCCCGCGTCACAGGTCACCCCCCGGGGGCCGGCCGCGAGTCCCGCTTCGGCCAGCCATTCGGTGTTACGGACCGCGCCCAGGGCGATCACGGCGACATCGGCGTCGACGCGTGTGCCGTCGGAGAACTGCGCGCCGGTGAGCCGGCCGTCGCCCTCCAGGGAGGTGACCGTCACACCGCAGCGCAGGTCGACGCCGTGTGCGCGCTGCAACCGCGCGGCCATCGCGCCCAGCGTTCCGCCGAGCGCGCCGACCAGGGGTGCCGGCCCCCGCTCCGCGACCGTCACCGGCAGACCGCGCTCCCGGCAGGCGGAGGCGATCTCCGAGCCGGTGAAGCCGGCGCCGACGACCAGGACCCGCCGTGGTCCGGCGTCGAGGCGTTCCGCGAGGCGGCGCGCATCGTCGCTGGTGCGCAGGGTGAACACGCCGTCCAGGGCGGCTTCGCCCGGGTGCGGCCAGGGCCGGGCACGGGTTCCGGTGGCGATCAGCAGCCGGTCGAAGGGGATGTCCGTGCCATCGGCGAGCAGCACGCGCTTCCCGATCGGATCGAGTCCGGTGGCCGGCACCCCGAGTTTCCACTGCGCGTCCACGTCGCGATGCTGCGGCAGCCCCGTGTGCTCCGCGGGAACCTTCCCGAGCAGCACCTGTTTGGACAGCGGCGGCCTGTCGTACGGGGCCTGCGGCTCCTCCCCGACCAGGGTCAGCGAGCCGGTGAATCCCTGCTCCCGGAGCGTCTCGGCGGCCCGCAGCCCCGCGAGCGAGGCACCGACGATGACGATCCGCCCGTCGAGTGGTTCACCGCGCACCGGACCCCGCCTCCTCACCCAGCAGAATGGCCTGCACCGGGCACGCGGCCACGGCCCTGCGCACCCGCTCCAGCTCCCCGTCCGGTACGACCGGGTGGTACAGCAGGGACTCCTCGCCATGCATCGTGAACACCTCGGGCGCGAGGAACGCGCACTGCGCATAGCCCTGACAGCGATTGAGATCCACGACAACGTTCAACCCGAGCCACTCCTCCCACCGTCCACCACCACACCCGTCGTCTCCGTCCTACTACCGGTGACGGCACGGCGCAGTTCATGCTCGGCCATCCGGGGGCACACGGGGTGAGCGGAACCGCGACCCGAGCTTCGGCGTACGGTGTCCCGGGCCCCGGGGGTGCTCTCCCCCACAGCCCCTTGAACGAGTGCTGCCGTCGGCGTCCGGGGTGACAGCATGCGCGTCATGACAGACGACAGCACGAGCAGGTTTCGGGCAGGCCGGACGGGTCTCATCGTCAGAGTCCCGGAGGCGGAGCCGGTCGTCCGCGCTTGGCGTGAACGGTTCGATCCATCAGCCCGCGCGGGGGTGCCGGCACATGTCACGGTGCTTTTCCCGTTCCTCGACGAGCGCCGCATAGATACGCGTGTCCGCTCGGCACTCGCCGCCGTGCTCGGCCGGCATCATGCCTTTGACCTGCGCTTTGAGAGCTGTGGGCGGTTTCCCGGCGTGCTGTATCTCGTGCCCGGTCCGGATACGCAGTTGCGGCGGCTCACCGAGGTGATCGCCGACCGGTGGCCCGAAGCCCCTCCCTACGGCGGCGAGTTCACCGAGGTGGTCCCTCACCTGACTCTCGCCGACGGTCAGGATGACGGTGTCCTGGATCAGATCGAAGCCGATGTTCTCAGCAAACTGCCCTTCGCCTCCCGGGTCTCGTCAGTCGACCTCATGGTGCATGACGGCGCACAGTGGCAGGAGCGGGAGTCGTTCGCCCTCCGCGGGTGAAGGGGCCGTGAGCTGGACCGGTCCGTCCCAGCGGGCAGCGGGCCGGTGTGGACCGGGGACGAGGGAAGCGAACGCGGTACCCGTGCCCGCGTTCGGGCCACGTGTGCGCGACGAAGGGCCGCTATGGAGAGTTCACTTCATACTCACACGCTATCTGTAGCCACAGTCATATGTCACCCCTATGTCACCGGTTCCCGGGCAGGTGACCCCTCTCCCCCGGCGGCCGGTTCGGGAGTCTGCGGTGCACTTGCGGAAAGCCTCAAAGGAGTGACATATGGAGAGAGTTCAGGGTCCGGCGCCCGGCTCAAGGGGCTGCGGACGAGGCTCGTATGGCTCATTCGCAGCTCAATTCTTGACTCCGGCGGACCGCTTGCGTGAGGCCCTGACTCCCCTTGATCCTGGGCTGGTTGGGGGCGAACGGTTGACCGCGCACGCCTGTTCCCGAAGAGAAGAGGGCGCGACTCCGGGTTAATTGTGGAGAGAGATGAGTAACATCCAGCCAACCGTAGATCGATCAGGCGATAGAGAGCAGGCTGTGTCATGTCAGACTCGGAATTCGCTGCGCAGGTAGCTGCCAAACTGGAGAGCATCGCGAAAGAGATCGACGAGCTGCAGAAGCTCAAGGTGAAGCTGGAGGACCTCCAGAAGCACATCGGTGCCGGTCCCCGGAACACCGCCGTCACACCGCCGCCGGCCGAGCCCGAACCCGCGGTGACGAAACCGGTGACGGTCCCCCCGGCGCGGCGGGCGCAGGCCACCACCCCGAAGGCCAAGCCGCCGACGAAGGCCCCGGCCAAGGCGCCGAAGGGCGCGAAGAAGAAGCCTCGGAAGGCCAAGCCCACCCGGGCCGCCACGGGCCGGCGGAACTCCACCCGCGCCGACCGCGTTCTCGGACTCCTCGACGAGCAGCCGCGCACGGTGGCGGAGGTGACCAAGCTGCTGGCGCAGGAGCATCCGGACCACTCCGCGCCGGAGACCGCCGTCCGCAACACCCTGGAGACCTCGCTCGTCGCCAAGGGTCTCGTACACCGCAGCAAGCAGGGCCGGAGCGTCTTCTACGCCCGCCCCGCGGCCGGTGCCAAGGCCCAGACGACCGAGGCGCCCGCCACCAAGGAGGAGGCCGCTCCCACCCCTGCCTGACGGGAACGCCGTCCGGTGCTCGGTTACGCCGTCGGCCCCTGCCTCATGGCGGGCCCGCCGGCGGCGAACCGAGCCGGGCCCCGTCTTCGGGGGCCTCCGGCAGGGCGGGACGGCGTGGCCAGGGGCGGTCGCGCAGGGGGAACCACACCGCGAGTCGTGTGATCGACTGCCCGCCCTGTAGGGTCGGGGCGCAGTGATCCACCACGGTGATCAAGTGCCCGAGCTGCGGAAACGATGAGGATCGCCCCCGCGGCAGCCGGCCAGGAACGAGCCGTCCGGCGGGTCGGCGCACGGTCCCGACCCGGCAACTGGCAGGCCCTCGCAGCCGCGGGTCTGACTCCGTCGGCGAGGGCAGTCACGGGGGGTGTATCTGCCGAGTCTTGACTAATGGGCCTCGCCCGATCTTGACTGCCAGAGTCCCAGCCCTGCCAGGGCCCCCACCAGGGGTATTGGCCCACTCACCGAAGGTCACGAACATGACGGTTGACGTCTCCGCCGCCACTGAGGTCGGGCAGTTCCTGCTCGGCGACTCCTTCCCGTGCCTGGCCGGCCGTTCAGCATGGCGACAAGGTGGTATCACCCACCGCCACTACACCTGGTTCGGCGATGACAGTTCCGCCGAGCAGATGGCGGCCGACCTGCAGGAGTATGTGGAGGCGGTGGACTGGGCCGCCAAACCCTTCACCAGTTTCGTGGCCACCTTCTCGGGCCCGCTGGACCTGTCGGAGGTCGAGTTCGAGCAGTCGCTGTGGCAGCAGTTGCAGGCGGTGCACGACCACGACAGCCGCCACCACTCCTGGGCCAAGGGCTACGACCCGGACCCGCAGTCCGGTGCCTTCGCGTACAGCGTCGCCGGGCACCCGTTCTTCGTGATCGGGCTGCACGAAACGCACAGCCGCATCGGCCGCCGCCCGCCCTTCCCGATGCTCGCCTTCAACTCGCACCATCAGTTCGACCGGATCAAGGCCGCCGGGCTGTGGGACCGGCTGGCGGAGAAGATCCGCAAGCAGGACATCGAGCTGCAGGGCAACATCAACCCCAATCTCCTGGAGTACGAGAAGCTCTCCGAGGCACGGCGCTACTCGGGCCGCCCCAAGCCGGCCGACTGGGCCTGCCCGTTTTCCGCCCGGGTCTGAAGCCCGTCGGTATCCGACGGGAGCGGCAGCGCCGAGCTACCGCGCGCACCCGCCGCCCGCCCGGTCTCGTCCGTGGGCGCGGTGCCGCACATCAGGGCCCTCCTGCCCCGTCCTCAGATGGGGCAGGAGGGCCCTGACCGGTGGCCCGGAGGGCCGTCAGGCGGTCCGGACGGCCCCGGCTCCGAGCCGGGCGAGCTGGCGGTCGTGCAGACGGCTGAGGAGCAGCAGCGAGACGACCGCTCCGAGGAGGGCGCAGGCCATGTCCCACTGGGTGTCCCACTGGTCGCCCTGGGTGGCGAGGAACGCGTCGGCCGCTTCGCCGCCGGCCAGCGCCGCCCACCACTCGATCATCTCGAAGAACGCGCTGAAGGCCAGGCAGGCGCACACAGTCAGCGGGGCCAGCCAGCCGCTGCCGCGCAACGGGGAGGTCCGGACCAGCAGTTCGCGGACCAGGATGGCGGGCACGAAGCCCTGCATGAGATGGCCGAAGCGGTCGTAGGGGTTACGGGAGAGGTTCAGCGCGTCCTGGACCCAGTGACCCACGGGCACTTCGGCGTAGGTGTAGTGGCCGCCGACGATCAGGACCAGGGCGTGCGCGGCGAGCAGGCAGCACAGCAGCGGGCTGAGCGGAAAGCGCTTCCGCACCGCGATCAGCACCGGTACACCGACGATCACCCAGCAGGTCTCCATGAGCCAGGTGGTGCGGTCATGCGGCTGGAGGCCCGACAGGGCCAGGGCGATGAGCACCACCGCCAGCAGAACCGGCGGCAGTGTGCGGGGAGCGGTCATGGCCTTCATGGATCAGCCTCGGAGACATCGGGTACGGAGCGATCGGGTACGGGTCGGCGCGGCGTTCGTCCACGTCAGCGTCAGGGGCGTCGCTGAGCGCTGTCATGAGTACCGCTACTCAGATCCGTACCGGTGCGCCCGAACCTCAGATGCCGTCGCCTGACGTTGTCCGACGCGAGCCGGGCGGTGCGGGCCGGACTTCTACCCGGCCCACACCGTCTCCGCTCCCTCCGCCGGCGGGCCGGTCCGACGTGCCCGGTCGCGTTCCGCCCAGCGCACCACCGCGCGCATCCCGAGTCCGGTCGCCAGGAACAGCGCCCCGAGCAGGAGCCAGCCCGGCACGCCCCAGGTGACCAGCAGCGAGGTGAGCAGCAGCGGGCCCAGCGTGCGCGCCAGCGGGACGCCCGTGCCGAAGAAGCCCTGGTACTGGCCGACTTGATGAGCCGGTGCCAGGTCGAAGCCGATCTGCCAGGACCCGGCCGACTGCAGCATCTCGCCGACGAGCAGGAGCACCGCGCCCGCGACGAGCACCCCACCGGCTTCCCACGGCGGCAGGTCCGCGGCCGACACGGCGAACACCAGGCAGGAGGCGAGCATGATCAGGCAGGAGTGCCACACGGCCCGTGTGGCGGTGTGCAGCCCCGTCACCCTGCGGGCCGTACGGACCTGGAAGGCCATGACACCCAGGGTGTTGAGGACGAACAGCGCCGAGACCAGCCAGCGCGGCGCGTCGGTACGCGCCACGATCCACAGCGGGAGGGCGAGGCTGAGCAGCGGCATCCGCAGCAGGAGCACCGCGTTGAGGAACGTCAGCACGGCGTACGGGCGGTCCCGCAGAACCGCGAACCGCGGCTCGCCGCCCGTACGGCCCGGGACCGGGGGCACCGCGGGCAGCCGCAGCAGCACCGCCGTACAGATCAGGAAGCCCACCGCGTCCAGGGCGAAGACCGCGAGATAGGCCTCGCGGGTGTCGTACTGCAGCGCCAGTCCGCCGAGGGCGGCGCCGAGGGCCAGCCCGGCGTTGAGCGTCGACTGGAGGTGGGCCAGTACGCCGGTGCGGGCGGAGCGGTCCACGAGCCCCGCGAGCAACGCCTGGCGGGCCGCGGCCAGTCCGCACTGCGCGGTGGCGTACAGGCACACGACGGCGAGGAACGGGACGAAGGAGCGGATGAACAGGAACGAGGCGACGGCTAAGCCGGTGGCCAGGGCCAGCAGCACCGCGGTGCCGCGCGGCCCCCGGCGGTCGGCGAGCGCGCCGAGCGGCACCCCCGCGACGGAGCCGACGGCCCACGCCACGGTCAGCCCCAGGCCGATCTGCGTCGGCGAGAGGCCGATGACCCGGGTGAAGTAGAGCGCCGAGCAGACGTAAAAGGCGCCGTCGCCGACCGAGTTGCTCAGCTGTGCCGCGGCGAGGACGCGTGGTGCGCCGGCCGGCGGCAGAATCCGCAGGGACACAGGTCTCCCAGGTGTGACGGCCGGACGGCCGGTACGCGCACGATGCGTGGACGCAACGACGCTAGACAGCGGGCGGCCCGGCGGACAGATCCACTTACGCCCCTTGAACGTGGGCCAATTCGGCCTCCATCACGGCCGACACCGCCGATTCCGGACCGGGTCGTCCAACCCAGTAGTGACGTGCACATGGCGCAGATACGATCGAGTGCCCCCTACACGAAGGACTTCCCCCCATGAAGACGACATCCGTGCACAAGACATCCGCGAGGAAGGCGTCGGCGAAAGAGAACTCCGGTCGCAGAATCACCTGGCGCATGCTGCTCGCGCTGGGCGGGATGGCGGCGTTAGCCGTACCGGCCGCGGGCCCGGCCCAGGCAGCCCCGCGCACCGCGGACGACGCCGGCCGGGCGGGCCGGTGCGTCATGGTGTACTTCGACCTCGGCGAGACGCTGGTGCACACGGCCGAGGACAAGAGCGTGCGGTACCTGCCGGGAGCGGCCGAGTATCTGCGCGCACTGCGCGCCCGTCACATTCCCGTCGGCCTGATCACCAACGTGCCGTCCTCCTGGGGCTCCACCGACGCGGAGCGGGCGGCAGAGCTGAAGAAGGTGATCGACAAGGACTGGGTGGGCGGCAGCCCGTTCGCCTGGTCGGACTTCGGCGACCGGATCTTCACCCCACGGACGGAGGCGGAGCGCAAGCCGGCCCCCGCCCTCTGGAAGCGCGCCAAGAAGGCCGCGGGCCCCTGCCGGGTGGTCTACCAGGCAGAGACCGCGGAGGAGGCACAGATGGGCAGTTCCCTCGGCTACTTCTCCTACCAGGTGGACCGGCCCGGGTGGCCCGCGTTCCTGCCGGTACGGCTGATCACCGCGCTCTCCCATCTGCCCTACGGGAACACGGCCTCGGTTAAGGGAAGTTGAGGCGGTTGGGATGCTGCTTGAGCCACGCCTCTGAGGCTTCCTAGGGAGCCTTGGAGCGTGGCCATGTGGCGTGACTGACTCAGTAGGCGTGACCGGCTTCTGGCGTCACGTCATTGGGCGGGTCCGGAGCGGAGGGTGTTCCTGCCGGAAGCCCTCCGCTCCCGGCCCTTTCGTCCAGCCGAGCACGGCTACTACGGCTGCGCCGATGCCGCGGGGTCGGGGCCGGGGCGGACCACCTGGCGTTGCCGAACGGGCACGGCTCAGGCCGGCTGGGTGTTTCGGCAGACCGTGCACACGATGCGGCGGGCCAGCTCCGGCAGGGTGCTCTGACCCACGCCGTGAACGCGGACCACGGTCTCCGGGGTGGACCGGGCATGCTCGTGGCACAGCGCGGCGCCGCAGTTCCGGCAGATCGCCACCGCGGCGTTGGTTCCGTGGTCCGGCACGCAGTCGTAGCAGTTCATGGGCACATTCCGATCTCGTGAGGTGGGCAGCGCGGGCCCCCCGCGGCAATGTACGTCGCGGCACGGGACGGAAGACGGAAGCACATGCCGGGGCGGGGCGGGGCTCACCTGCCCGCCCCAAGGAAGACCTCTCCTCACCGGTCGAGGGCAGGGGGCGGGCCCGCCCGAGCACAGACCGAACACACCGTCGTCTTGGTGAAACTCCGCCGCACCCCCTGCGGCCGCCGCAGCGTCACCCCGGTGATCC
>NZ_JBSFJF010000126.1:0-10482 GCF_053597915.1 Streptomyces sp. NPDC001219
GTATCGGGGCGACCCTCCGCCTTGCGATCGCACGCACCAGACGCCGCGGGGCCGCCCTTCGGGCGAACGACGGGAGTTTGACGACAGGTCCTAGGGCGCGTGGCCTGTTCGCCCGGAGCGCGGGGTATCGGCGAGGATCGTGGTATGCCGCCGACGCCGCCGCCCGCCGTCCGGTCGTCCGCCGTGGACGACGCACGCCGCCCCGCCCCCGCCCCGCGCGGCCCGGCCCTCCGCTGCGCCGGGCTGTGCACCCTCGTCTTCGGTCTGCTGCTCACCCTGGTCGTGCTGGGCTGGGGGCCGCTGCTGTCGGTGGACCGTGCGCTGGCCGGTGCGCTGCACCGGACGGCCGTCACCGCGCCCGGCTGGACCCGCCTGAGCCGGCTGCTCAGCGACTGGCTGTGGGACCCGTGGATGATGCGCGCGGTGCTGGTGGCGGCGGTCGTGCTGCTGGTGCGGCGTGGGGAACGGCTGCTCGGGGCCTGGGTAGCGGCCACCGCGCTCGTCGGGACGGGGTTGCAGCAGGTGCTGAAGGCGCTGGTCGGCCGGGACCGTCCGGTCTGGCCGGACCCGGTGGACACCGCGCACTACGCGGCGTTCCCGTCGGGGCACGCGATGTCCGCGCTGGTGGCGGGCGCGCTGGTGCTGTGGCTGCTGCGGCTGGGCGGGGCGCGCCCGCTGTGGCGCCGTACGGCCCGGGCGGTGGTCGTGGTGTCGGTCGTCGGCGTCGGCTTCACCCGGGTGTATCTGGGGGTGCACTGGCTGTCGGATGTCGTCGGGGGCTGGCTGCTGGGCGGGGCGCTGGTGGCCGCGGCGGCAGCGGCGTACAGCGGATTCCGGCCCCGGGAGGGGAACGGCGCCGCGCAGTGGGCAGGAAGGCGGACATGACGACGATCAAAGGTGTGCTCTTCGACTTCTCCGGAACCCTGCTGCGGATCGAGCCCGCCGAGTCCTGGCTGCGGGCGGCACTGGCCGCGTCCGGTACGGCCATGGCCGAGGCCGAGATCCCGCACCGGGCGGCCGCGCTGGAACGGGCCGGTGCGCTGCCCGGCGGCGCCTCCCCCGTGGAGCTGCCCGCCGCGCTGGCCGGCCTGTGGGAGATCCGCGACCGCGACGCGGGCCACCACCGCGCGGTGTACACCGGCCTGGCCCGCCAGGTGCCGCTTCCCGGGCCGGAGTTGTACGACGCGCTCTACGACCGCCACAAGACGGCGGAGGCCTGGCAGCCGTATCCCGACGCCGCCGGGGTCCTGGCGGAGCTGCACCGGCGCGGCATCCGTGTCGGCGTGCTGAGCAACATCGGCTGGGATCTGCGGCCGGTGCTGCGCGCCCATGGCCTGGAGCGCTCGCTGGACGCCTGTGTGCTGTCCTACGAGCACGGAATCCAGAAGCCGGACCCGCGGCTCTTCTCGCTTGCCTGCCGGGAGTTGGGGCTGGAGCCGTCCGCGGTGCTGATGGTGGGCGACGACCGCACG
Source organism: Streptomyces sp. NPDC001219 (assembly GCF_053597915.1). Lineage (NCBI taxonomy): Bacteria > Bacillati > Actinomycetota > Actinomycetes > Kitasatosporales > Streptomycetaceae > Streptomyces > Streptomyces sp. NPDC001219. The sequence continues at coordinate 1,473 of NZ_JBSFJF010000126.1, forward strand.
GCGGACGGCGGTGCCACCGCGGTGGGCTGCTCGTTCCTGCCGGTGGACCCGCTGCCGGTGGACCGGCGCCCGGACGGGCTGCGGCCGGTGCTGGACCTCGTGGGCTGAACGGCGGGCTCCGGGCGGGCCGGCGACGCGGGCGGGCCGGGGCGGGCTCACGGCCTCAGCCGTTCCCGCCGTCCGTCCGGTGGCCGGGGCACCGCCGGACACAACACCGCCCCGGCCGGTGGGATTCCGGCCGGGGCGGCGGGGTTGCGCAGGGATGCGCGGCCGTTACGTCAGCTGAGGGACGCCAGGGCCTGGTTGAGGGTCTTCGACGGGCGCATGACCGCATCGGCCTTCGCCACGACGGGCTGGTAGTAGCCGCCGATCTCGGCGGGCGAGCCCTGCACCGCGATCAGCTCCTCGACGATGGTCTGCTCCTGCTCGGTGAGCGTCTTGGCGAGGGCCGCGAACGCCTCCGCGAGCTGGGTGTCGTCGGTCTGCTTGGCCAGCTCCTGCGCCCAGTACAGCGCGAGGTAGAAGTGGCTGCCGCGGTTGTCGATGCCGCCGAGCTTGCGGCTGGGCGACTTGTTCTCGTTGAGGAAGGTGCCGGTGGCGCGGTCGAGGGTGTCGGCGAGCACCTGGGCGCGCGCGTTGCCGGTCTTCTGCGCGAGGTGCTCGAAGCTGACCGCGAGGGCGAGGAACTCGCCCAGGCTGTCCCAGCGCAGGTAGTTCTCCTTGACCAGCTGCTGGACGTGCTTGGGCGCGGAGCCGCCGGCGCCGGTCTCGAACAGGCCGCCGCCGTTCATCAGCGGGACGACCGAGAGCATCTTGGCGCTGGTGCCCAGCTCCAGGATCGGGAACAGGTCGGTCAGGTAGTCGCGCAGCACGTTCCCGGTGACCGAGATCGTGTCCTCGCCGCGGCGGATGCGCTCCAGGGAGAACGTGATCGCGTCGACCGGCGACATGATCTCCAGCTGGAGACCGTCGGTGTCGTGCTCGGCGAGGTAGGTCTTGACCTTCTCGATGAGCTGGGCGTCGTGCGCCCGGCCCGCGTCGAGCCAGAACACGGCCGGGTTGCCGGTGGCGCGGGCGCGGGTGACGGCGAGCTTGACCCAGTCGCGGATCGGCGCGTCCTTGGTCTGGCACATCCGGAAGATGTCGCCGGCGCCGACGACCTGCTCCAGGACGGCGTTGCCGTTCTCGTCGAGGACGCGCACGGTGCCGGTGACCGGGATCTCGAAGGTCTTGTCGTGGCTGCCGTACTCCTCGGCCTTCTGTGCCATGAGGCCGACGTTCGGGACCGAGCCCATCGTGGACGGGTCGTAGGCGCCGTTGGCGCGGCAGTCGTCGAGCACGGCCTGGTAGATGCCGGCGTAGCTGCTGTCGGGGAGGACCGCGAGGGTGTCCGCCTCGGTGCCGTCCGGGCCCCACATGTGGCCGGAGGTGCGGATCATGGCCGGCATGGAGGCGTCGACGATGACGTCGCTGGGGACGTGCAGGTTGGAGATGCCGCGGTCGGAGTCGACCATGGCCAGCTCCGGGCCCTCGGCCAGCTCGGCGTCGAAGGACGCCTTGATCTCGGCGCCGTCGGCCAGCGACTCCAGGCCCTTGTAGATGCCGCCGAGACCGTCGTTCGGGGTCAGGCCGGCGGCGGCGAGCGACTCGCCGTACTGGGCGAAGGTCTTCGGGAAGAAGGCGCGGACCACGTGGCCGAAGATGATCGGGTCAGAGACCTTCATCATCGTGGCCTTCAGGTGCACCGAGAACAGCACGCCCTCGGCCTTGGCACGGGCGACCTGCGCGGTGAGGAACTCGCGCAGCGCGGCGACCCGCATCACGGACGCGTCGACGACCTCGCCCGCGAGGACCGGTACCGACTCGCGCAGCACGGTGGTGGAGCCGTCGTCGCCCGAGAGCTCGATGCGCAGCGTGCCGTCCTGGCCGATGACCGCGGACTTCTCGGTGGAGCGGAAGTCGTCGACGCCCATGGTGGCGACGTTCGTCTTCGAGTCGGCCGTCCAGGCACCCATGCGGTGCGGGTTGGACCTGGCGTAGTTCTTGACCGACGCCGGGGCGCGGCGGTCGGAGTTGCCCTCACGCAGGACCGGGTTGACGGCGCTGCCCTTGACCTTGTCGTAGCGGGCGCGGATGTCGCGCTCCTCGTCGGTCTTCGGGTCGTCCGGGTAAGCCGGCAGTGCGTAGCCCTGCTCCTGAAGCTCGGCGATGGCCTGCTTCAGCTGCGGGATCGAGGCCGAGATGTTCGGCAGCTTGATGATGTTCGCCTCGGGAGTCTTCGCCAGCTCACCGAGCTCGGCGAGGGCGTCGTCGATCCGCTGCCCCTCTTCCAGGCGCTCGGGAAAGCTCGCGATGATGCGCCCGGCCAGGGAGATGTCACGGGTCTCCACGCTGACGCCGGCCGTCGACGCGTATGCCTGGATCACCGGCAGGAACGAATACGTCGCCAGGGCCGGGGCCTCGTCAGTGTGGGTGTAAATGATGGTCGAGTCAGTCACCGGGTGCTCCGCTCCACGTCTGCAACATTGCTCGACATCAAGATATCTCGTGAGCGCCTCCCGCTCGACAGGACCCCACCCCGGGCAAAAGCGGAGGAAATGGTTCCGACGTGGTGCGACCGGTGAAAACCGGTTGCCCGCCCGACGGGCCGGCTGCTCTACTCGCCGCATCCACCGACCCGGAAAAGGAGCCCCACCATGCCGAAGGCACCCATGTCCGCTCAGAAGGGAACTTCCATCGATCACAAGGACATGACGCCTGGTGCACTCACTGAACCTGGGAATTCTGGCGCACGTAGACGCCGGTAAGACGAGCCTGACCGAGCGGCTGCTGTATGCCGCCGGGGTCATCGACGAGGTCGGCAGCGTCGACGACGGCAGCACCCGGACCGACTCCCTCGCGCTGGAACGGCGCCGGGGCATCACCATCAAGTCCGCCGTGGTGTCGTTCGCCCTGAACGGGGTCACGGTCAATCTGCTCGACGCCCCCGGCCACCCGGACTTCATCGCCGAGGTGGAGCGGGTGCTGAACGTACTGGACGGCGCGGTGCTCGTGGTCTCCGCCGTGGAGGGCGTACAGGCACAGACCCGCGTCCTGATGCGGACCCTGCAACGGCTGCGCATTCCGACCCTGATCTTCGTGAACAAGGTGGACCGCCGGGGCGCCGACGGCGAGCGGGTGCTGCGGCAGATCGCCGGGCGGCTGACCCCGGACGCCGTCGCCATGGCCTCCGTGGACGGCCCGGGCACCCGCGCGGCGCGGGTCACCCCGTACGGCGCGGCCGACACCGGCTTCACCGACCGGCTCGCCGACCTGCTCACCCGGCACGACGACGCGCTGCTCGCTGCTTATGTCGAGGACCCCTCGGCCGTCTCCTACGGGCGGCTGCGCGGGGAACTGGCGGCGCAGACGCGGCGGGGGCTGGTGCATCCGGTGTTCTTCGGCTCGGCCGTCACCGGCGCGGGCCTGGAGACGCTGCGGGCCGGCCTCACCGAGCTGCTGCCCACCGCCGGGGGCGCCGCCGACGGCCCGGTGTCCGGCACGGTCTTCAAGGTGGAGCGCGGCCCGGCCGGGGAGAAGATCGCCTACGTCCGGATGTTCTCGGGGACGGTACGGACCCGGGACCCGCTGCCCTTCCACGGCCCCGGCGCCCCGCGGCGCAGCCCGGCCAAGGTCACCGCGATCAGCGTCTTCGACCAGGGGGCGGAGCCCCGCCGGGACGCGGTCGCCGCGGGCCGGATCGGCAAGCTGTGGGGGCTCGGCGACATCCGGACCGGCGACCGCGTCGGCGACGCGGAGGCTCCCGGATCGCGGCAGCACTTCGCCCCGCCGACGCTGGAGACGGTCGTGGTCCCGCGCCGCCCCGCCGACCGGCGGGCACTGCATCTCGCGCTGACCCGGCTCGCCGAACAGGACCCGCTGATCGGTCTGCGGCAGGACGGCCCGCGCGGGCGGACCTCGCTGTCGCTCTACGGCGAGGTGCAGAAGGAAGTCATCGAGGCGACGCTGGCCGAGGAGTTCGGCGTCGAGGTCGACTTCCACGCGACCACGCCGCTGTGCATCGAGCGGCCCGCCGGTCCGGGCGCGGCGTTCGAGATCATCGCCGAGGACCCCAACCCCTTCCTCGCGACCGTCGGGCTCCGGGTCGATCCGGCTCCGGCCGGCGCCGGATCGGACTTCCGGCTGGAGGTCGAACTCGGCTCGATGCCGCACGCGTTCGTGAAGGCCGTCGAGGAGACCGTGTACGAGACGCTGCGCCAGGGGGTGTACGGGTGGCAGGTCGAGGACTGCACGGTGACTCTGACGCACTCCGGCTACTGGGCCCGGCAGAGCCACGCGCACGGCGTCTTCGACAAGAGCATGTCGAGCACCTCGGGGGACTTCCGGCAGCTGACGCCGCTGGTGCTGATGCACGCGCTGCGGCGGGCCGGCACCCGGGTGTACGAGCCGGTGCACCACTTCCGGCTGGAGGTCCCGGCGGACGCGCTCGGCCCGCTGTCGCCGCTGCTCGCCCGGCTGCACGCGGTGCCGCGTACGCAGGCGGTGCGGGCTGCGGAGTGCCTGCTGGAGGGCGAGATCCCGGTGGCCCGGGTACACGAACTGGAGCGGCGGCTGCCGGGGCTGACCCGCGGCGAGGGTGTGCTGGAGTGCGCCTTCGCCGGGTACCAGCCGGTGCACGGCGAGGTCCCGGTCCGGGCGCGGACGGACCATGACCCGTTGCACCGCAAGGAGTATCTGCTGAAGGTCGTGCGACGGGTCGCGGGGCGCCCGGAGGGCGGGTGACCGGTCCCGGCCGGGTGCCGGGGGCGTGCTTGCGCGGACCGGACCGGCGCCGCACCCCCCGGGTAACTGGCGTGCGGGGGGGGCTGGGCCCCGCGGTGACGGCCCGCGCACGGGTGCGTGAGCGGGCCGCGCACGCGTGGATGACGGGCCGTCAGCCGGCCTTCGTCCACGGTCGGCAGCCCGTGGTCGCGAAGGTCTCCCCCTCGTGCACCGTGACACGGGCCGGGCCCCGGGAGGTGCCCTCGGCGACGAGGCCGGACCGCTCGCCGCCGGGCTTGGCACGCGTCCATGAACACAGCGGCTCGTCGGGCCCGGCGGGTCCGGCGGGTCCCCCGGTCCGGTAGGCGCCGGGTGCGAGGTCCTTCCCCACGAGGTAGCTGCCCGGACCGGCCGCGTGGGCGGGCCCGGCGGGTGCCGTCGCCTTCACGGTGCGGCCGGGCGTCCCGTTCGGCTTCTCCGCCGCCGCCTGCTCCGTCCTGGCGGTGACGGTGGGAACGGGCCGCGCCTCGGCCTTCTTGCCGCCGCCGACGGCGACACCGAGCCCGCAGACGAGGAGGGCGCACCCGGCACCCACCACGATCGTGAGCGCGGAGTGCCGCCGCACCGGTTGCCGCGCGGGTGACGGCGGCATCGGGTGGAACCGCTGACCGGACGGCGCGGACCGCTGCGAGTACGACATGGTGGCCCCCCTGGCATCTGTGATGGTGTCGTGAAGACCTCCCAATGCCGTTGAGGGTTGTAGGGGCGGATTCCCGCGCGTGTCATCCGCCCCTCCTGCCCCGTCGTTCCCCGGACCGGCGGCGGCTCAGGCCGGCAGGCTCCGCAGCCAGACGGCGACCCCGCCGTGGTGGCTGCAGGTGCCCCGCCGGTGCGCGCTGTAGCTGTAGGTCCCGTCGTTGCACCGCGCGGAGGCACCCGCCGGGGTCTGCGACTCCTCCTCACCGCCGCTCGCGGCACTCCCGCCATTGCTCGACGAGCCGCTCCCGTCACCTGAACCGGTCGCCCCCGAGGAGCCGGAACCGCCGGAGGAGCCGCTCCCGGTCGAGCCGGAGGTGCCGGACGAGCCCGAGGACGCGTAGGCGTCGGAGTCGCCGGAGGAACCGGCGGAGCTGGAACTGCCGGAATCGCCGGCCTCGATCGGGTCGTCCGCCGGGGCGTCCGTCGGCTCGGCCGTGAGCTCGTCCGTGCCGTCGTCGCCGTCGGACTCCGCCTCGTCGGGGTCGTCGCAGCTCTCGCTGGTCCGTACGACGGTGAACGTCAGGGTTTCGGTGTCCGCCATGACCGACCCGGCGGCCGGGTCCTGGTCACACACCTGCCAGTTCCGGTCCCAGACCTGCGCCCGGTCACGGGCGGACAGATCCCGGCTGGAGAGCAGGTAGAGGCCCCTGCCCTGCGCGTCGTCCTGCGCCTCCTGGAGGGTGCGGCCGGTGTAGTCCGGCACGGTGACGGAGCTGTTCGCGTCGTCCGACGCACCGGAGTCGGCGGAGGCGCCGGAGCCGTCGGAGACCTCCGAGGCGTCGTCCGACGCGTCGGAGACGGTGCTGCTGGTGGACGTGTCCCTGTCGTCGTCGCCGTCCATCAGGTTGGCGCACCCGCCGACCAGCAGCGCGAAGGCGGCGATGACGGCGCAGCCGAGCCGGGCGTTCTTCTTCTCCTGCGGCGGCATGGGTTGTTGGTTCCTGGTCACGTGGCCCCCTGTCTTGCGGCTGCACACTCCCCTGCATGCATGGCCCTGCCCACGGTCGCGAGCCGCCGCCCGGCCGAATCCGGGGGGACAGGTGGTGGAGGCGCGAGGCCGGCCGGCGGCCGGACGAGGAGCGGGTGCGGCCCTCCCGTCGCGCCGGGGCGGTCAGAAGTTGCCGTTGGAGAGCATCTCCCCCTTGGCGTCATACACGGTGACCAGGCCGTTCTCGGAGTCCTTCCAGTCGGCGAAGGCGGAGGCGATCAGCTTGCCCTCGCTCTGGTGGGGGCCGAACATCCCGCCGGTGAAGTCGGTGTAGACGTCGACCGAGTCGAGGATGTCGTTCTGCTCCTCGGCGCCCTGGACCTTGGTGACATGCCCGATGGCGGCCTTCTCGTTGGCGCTTCCGTGCTGCCCGACGAAGGCCTTGAACCGGTCGGCCGAGGACTGCGGAGCCGCCTTGGGCTTCTTCTTCGGTTCGGCCTTCGGCTTCGCCCCGGACTTCTTCTCCGGCTTGGCCCCGGCCGGCTCGGCGGTCTCCTTCGCCTTGCCCTTCGCCTGCTCCTCGGCCGGTGCGGCGACGGCCGTTCCGGGCTTCCCGGCCTGCGTTCCGGAGTCGCCGCCGCCCACCGCGACGCCGATGACGCCGATGAGGAGGAGCGCACCGAAGGCGCCGCCGCACCCGATGCCGACCTTCGCGCCGGTGCTCATCTTCTTCGGCGGCGGCGCGTACAGCCCGATCGGCGTCGACGGCTGCTGTCCGGGCTGAGACGGAAACTGCTGGTTCATCACGATCCCCCCAAGGTGTCGGGAACAGGGAGAATAGCGAGTGGTTGAACATCGAAATAGGTGAAGTGAAGAACCTGTGATGATGTCGTGACCGAAGTGGGGCGATCGTGACTCCGGGGCGCACGGCGGGGCTTGTCGGGCGCGGTCGCGCACCGGATTCGGGCCGCGGCGGGGCGGACGTCGCCTCGGCGTCCAACTCGGCGTGCATCGCGGGGTGATGGGCCGGGCGTCGACCACGGACAGCCTCGGCTCGTCACTCAGAGAAGCCACCTCGCGCGACTTTTATCACCGAAGCAATGTGCACGGCCGTGCGTCAGTGAATAGTCTTCTTTCTCAAGTCACCACTTCATGAACGAAGTTGACAGTCCACTTGCGCAACCCATGCATGCCACGTACAGGAGATTGCGGTGATTGCCCCTCACGGTCGTATCGGGCTCTCGCCTGCGCACAGACGCCCTCAGCAGCGGCACCGGACCGGTACCCCACCGGCTCGCCCCACGCCATCGCCGCCCCGCCCGGCAAGGACGCCGGAGAGACGGGGCCTGCCGGTCCCCTGGTCGTTCGCTCACCACGACGCGCTCCCCCTACATCGGCGTCCCCCTGGCGCACGCCCTCCCGGAGGCCTGAGAAGTGCCTGTTGACAGCTCCCTTGCGCGCGGTGAGGCACGGTTCCCCTCACCCGAGAGAACGTTGGCGGGACCGCTGTGAGACGCCAGCCGGCCTTCGACCGTCATCCGGCGCGGGACGACACCCGCCTGCGCGCCGTGATGGAGGACGCCGCGATGGGCAGATGGGAAGGCGCGCGCGAACTGCTGACCGCGACCGGTGCCGACTGGGACCGCCGGATCTTCCGCCTCCAGGTGCTCGCCCGTGCCGGGGCGCGGCTCACCTTCGCCGACACCTGGGCCCAGGCCGAACCGCGCTCACCGCACGCCCTGGCCCTGCTCGCCACCGTCCAGGCCCTGCGCTCGATGGCCGGCCCACGGGGGCAGGGCAGCGGCGCGGAGATGGAGCAGACCTGGGAGACCTGCCACGCCGCCGGTGACGCCCTGCCCGCCGATCCGACGCCGTATGTCGTCATGCTCGCCCTGCTGCGCTTCCACTCCCCCGACCGCGACCGGGAGTGGCGGCAGACGGTGCACAGCGTGTGGCGGGAGGTCGAGGAGCGCGACCCGTGGAACAGGGAGGCGCATCACGAGCTGCTCACCTACATGTTCCCGGACTGGCACGGGGTCGCGGGCGAGATGTTCCACTGGGCGCAGGAGCGCTGCGCCCATGTGCCGCGCGGGATGCCGCTGCACGTCCTGCCGCTGGTCGCGCTCGCCGAGTCGCACCGTACGCGGATGAAGAAGGAGGGCCACCGGTACGGCCTGACGGTCCACCCGTGGACGGAGAACCCGTCGACCCAGCAGGCGTGGGTGAACTGGTGGACGTACCGGGCGCCTTCCATGCCGCACGCCGCCTTCCACGAGGACGCCAACTACCTGGCCCACGCGATGTCCTTCGCGAACCAGCACCGGGCGGCTGCCGAGGTGTTCGACGCCATCGGCCCGTACGCCACGGATGTGCCGTGGAGCTACTGCGGAGAGGCCCAGCAGCTCTTCACCCGTCATCGGAAGTGGGCGGTCAAGGGGTCCGCGCCGTAGCGCCTGCCGATGTCGTTCCGCATGTACCGCGCCACCAACAGGAGAGGCTCAGCCATGCCACTGGACATTCCAAGCGTCACGCAGACGGAGGAGGAGCGCCTGGCCGAACTCG
>NZ_JBSFJF010000127.1:0-10421 GCF_053597915.1 Streptomyces sp. NPDC001219
CTCGCCGCCGATGGACTTCCACATCTCCGACTCGTACTTCGTGGTGGCGCACTTCCACTACGTCGTCTTCGGCACCGTCGTCTTCGCGATGTTCTGCGGCTTCCACTTCTGGTGGCCGAAGTTCACCGGCAAGATGCTCGACGAGCGGCTCGGCAAGATCACGTTCTGGACGCTGTTCATCGGCTTCCACGGCACCTTCCTCGTCCAGCACTGGCTCGGTGCCGAGGGCATGCCGCGGCGTTACGCGGACTACCTCGCGGCCGACGGCTTCACGGCGCTGAACACCGTCTCGACGATCAGCTCCTTCCTGCTGGGCCTGTCGATCCTGCCGTTCATGTACAACGTCTGGAAGACGTCGAAGTACGGCGAGAAGATCGAGGTCGACGACCCCTGGGGCTACGGCCGCTCGCTGGAGTGGGCGACGTCCTGCCCGCCGCCGCGGCACAACTTCCTCACGCTGCCGCGCATTCGCTCCGAATCCCCGGCGTTCGACCTGCACCACCCGGAGATCGCAGCCCTTGACGCGCTGCACAACGGCCGTGCCACCGAGGACGACAAGTCCCTCGCCGGCGGCAAGGAGGCGGGCAAGTGAAGATCCAGGGCAAGATGTTCATCTGGCTCTCCGTCTTCGTCCTCGCCATGGCGATCGTCTATGGCGTCTGGTCGAAGGAGCCGGCGGGCACCACCGCACTGTTCCTCGCCTTCGGCCTGTGCATCATGGTCGGCTACTACCTGGCCTTCACGGCCCGGCGGGTCGACGCGGGTGCGCAGGACAACGAGGACGCCGAGGTCTCGGACGACGCCGGTGAGCTGGGCTTCTTCAGCCCGCACAGCTGGCAGCCGCTCTCCCTGGCCGTCGGTGGCGCGCTCGCCTTCCTGGGCGTCGTCTTCGGCTGGTGGCTGCTGTACTTCTCCCTGCCGGTGATCCTCGTGGGTCTCTTCGGCTGGGTCTTCGAGTACTACCACGGCGAGAACCGCACGCAGTAACGGCCGCACCGCAGCCGTCGGCGGGCCCGGACACCCCAACAGGTGTCCGGGCCCGCCGCGTTTGGCGGCCGGGGCAGACCCGTTTGCCCTCTCCAGCGCGCTGGAGCAGGTGATTCTTCATATTTTTGGGGCATGAGTCACAGACCTCGAACCCGGACGGTGCTGAGCTGCGGCCTCCTGCTCGTGCCCCTTGCGGTGAGCGCCACCGCGTGCGGGGGCTCGGATTCGGAAGCGCTCTCCGCCAATCCCTACGACGCGGCCGACCAGATCTCGGCCAACATCCCCGACGGCAAGAAGAAAGCGGACCCCGACAAGCCGCTAGAGGTGTCCGTCAACGGGGACGACGCGCGGATCACCGACGTGACCGCCACCGATGCCACCGGCCGCTTCGTCCACGGCGAGCTGAGCGCCGACGGCAGGCACTGGCGCACCACCGCGCCCCTGGCCGCCGGCAGCCGCTACACGGTGCAGGTGAGCACCGAGGAGGACGGTTCGCCCGGCCGCCGGACGCTGGTGGTCAACACCAAGGAGGCGGACGGCCAGTTGACCGCCGTCTTCGGCCCGGAGGCCGGCGAGTACGGCGTCGGCCAGCCGGTCACCGCCGAGCTGAGCCAGCCCGTCAAGGACCCGAAGGCCCGCGCCATCGTGGAGAGCGCCCTGAAGGTCGACTCCATGCCGCGCGTCGAGGGCGCCTGGCACTGGGTGGACGGCAAGAAGCTGCACTTCCGCCCGAAGGAGTACTGGCCCGCGCACGCCACGATCTCGGTGCACAGCAACCTGCCGGGCCTGAAGATCGCCAAGGGCCTCTACGGCGGCCCCTCCAAGCCCGTGAAGCTCACCACCGGAGACCGGGTGGAGGCCGTCACCGACGCCGCCTCGCACCAGATGACGGTGTGGCGCAACGGGGAGACGATCAAAACCCTCCCGGTGACCACCGGCAAGCCCGGCTTCTCCACCCGCAACGGCGTCAAGGTCATCCTCGGCAAGGAGAGCTTCGTACGGATGCGCAGCTCCACCGTCGGCATCGCCGCCGGAAGCTCGGACTCCTACGACCTGCCGGTCTACTGGGCCACCCGGGTGACCTGGAGCGGCGAGTACGTCCACGCCGCACCCTGGTCCGTCGGATCACAGGGCGCGGCGAACGTCAGCCACGGCTGTACGGGCATGTCCACGGGCAACGCCCAGTGGTTCTTCAACACCGTGCGGGTCGGCGACGTGGTCAAGGTCATCAACAGCGGCGGCGACACCATGACGCCGTTCGACAACGGCTTCGGCGACTGGAACATGCCCTGGAAGGAATGGCGGGCCGGCAGCGCGCTGAAGACCAGGGCCGCCAGCACCACAGGAGCGGCCGAGCGGGAGCAGAACCCGGCCGGCGAGGCCCGGCTGCGCCCGGGGATCTGAGCGCCGCGCAGCAGGCCGCTCAGGCCTGTACGAGGTTCCTGCGGCGCAGCAGTCCGGCCAGGGCGTCGGCGAACGCCACCGGGTCCAGCGGATGGGTCACCGCGGCGTCCGCCCGGCTCCAGGTCGCCAGCCAGGCGTCCTGGGGACGGCCGATCAGCAGCAGCACCGGCGGGCACCGGAAGATCTCGTCCTTGATCTGCCGGCAGACACCCATCCCGCCCGCCGGCGCGGTCTCGCCGTCCAGCACACAGACGTCGATGCCGCCCTGCTCCAGGGCGGTCAGGACGGCCGGCGCGGTGGCGCACTCCAGGATCTCGATCTGCGGGGCATCGGCGGCGGGGCGCCGTCCGGCCGCCAGCCGGACCTGCTCGCGGGTGTTGGCGTTGTCGCTGTAGACCAGCACCGTGGCAGTCGCCTGCATCGTTCCTCCACGCTTCGTAGCGGCACAGCATCGGGTGGGGCGGATGCTACTCCCGCGGGGGGTACCCGCAGGAGGGGTCGGACGGATTCGCGATCTGTCCGACGGCCCGTCAGGACCGGTGCCGCCGGGGCCCCGCTCCAGCGGCACGCCGGGCGCGTCCCTCCTTCGAGCGACCGCCGGGACGGTCCGTACGAGCAGCGCATACGTCCTTGACACACCGAACGGCACCCCCCGGAGTGAGGGCGGGATAAGCGACCGACATAATGTCGGTCGTGGCGACAGCAACGACAGTAGAAACCGGGCACGCGCACCCGTCGGTCAATCGGCCGAACCTCACCAGCGTCGGAACCATCATTTGGCTGAGTTCCGAGCTGATGTTCTTCGCGGCCCTCTTCGCGATGTACTTCACCCTTCGATCGGTGACCGGAGCCGAGTACTGGAAGGAATCCGCCGATGCGCTGAATCTTCCGTTCTCCGCGACCAACACCACGATCCTGGTGCTCAGCTCTCTGACCTGCCAGCTCGGCGTTTTCGCGGCCGAGCGTGGCGATGTCAAGAAGCTCCGGGCCTGGTTCGTGGTCACCTTCGTCATGGGTGCGATCTTCATCGGCGGTCAGGTCTTCGAGTACACGGAGCTGGTCAAGCACGAGGGCCTCTCGCTCTCGTCCGGCCCGTACGGCTCGGTGTTCTACCTGACCACCGGCTTCCACGGACTGCATGTGACGGGCGGTCTGATCGCCTTCCTGCTGGTCCTGGGCAGGACGTACGCGGCCAAGAGGTTCACCCACACGCAGGCCACCGCGGCCATCGTCGTGTCCTACTACTGGCACTTCGTCGATGTCGTCTGGATCGGCCTCTTCGCCACGATCTACCTGATCAAGTAGTCCGGGCCCGTACCGGCTCGTATCAGACAGACATATCCAAAGCATCGACGCAGAAGATCCTGACACCGGGGTAATCCGTGAAAAAGCTCTCCGCACGACGGCGCCATCCGCTGGCGGCGCTCGTCGTCCTACTCTTCGCGCTGGCGGTCACTGGGGGGCTGTACGCCGCGTTCGCGCCGGCGGACAAGGCTCAGGCCGATGACACCGCCCAGTCTCTTGCCATCAAGGAGGGCAAGAAGCTCTTCGCCGTGGGCTGCGCCAGCTGCCACGGCACCGGCGGTCAGGGCACCTCCGACGGCCCCAGCCTGGTCGGCGTCGGCGCCGCAGCCGTGGACTTCCAGGTGGCCACCGGCCGGATGCCGGCCCAGCAGCCCGGCGCCCAGGTGCCGCGGAAGAAGAACATCTACACCAACGCCCAGATCGACCAGCTCGCGGCGTACGTCGCCTCGCTGGGCGCCGGCCCGACCGTGCCGGACAAGGAGCAGTACAGCCCGGACGGTGCCAACATCGCCAAGGGCGGCGAGCTGTTCCGCACCAACTGCGCGCAGTGCCACAACTTCACCGGTAAGGGCGGCGCCCTGACCGACGGCAAGTACGCGCCGACGCTCGAGGGCGTGGACCCGAAGCACATCTACGAGGCCATGGAAACCGGCCCGCAGAACATGCCCTCCTTCGGTGACGGTTCGCTGTCGCAGCAGAACAAGAAGGACATCGTCGCGTACCTGGGCGCCGTCAACGGCGATGATTCCGAGAGCCCCGGTGGCCTCGACCTCGGCGGTCTCGGTCCGGTCAGTGAGGGTCTCTTCGGCTACATCTTCGGCCTGGGCGCGCTGATCGCGGTCGCCGTCTGGGTCGCAGCCCGGACTACGAAGGCCAAGAAGTCATGAGCGAGACTGGACGACACGAAGACGTGCCAGAAGAAACCCTTCCCGGTGAGCGGGAGACGGCTCACGAAGGTGCGGTGGCCACGGCGGAGAACCCGTTCGCCGACCCGGGTCTGCCGCCCCACGAGCACCGCGCGCAGGACATCGACGACCGTGCCGCCCAGCGCTCCGAGCGCACCGTGGCCCTGCTCTTCGTCGTGTCCATGATCGCGACGGTCGGCTTCATCGCCTCCTACGTGGCGATCCCGATCGAAAAGAACGTCTACATCTGGCCGCTCGGTCACATCAGCGCGCTGAACTTCGCGCTCGGTCTGACGCTGGGCGCGGCGCTCTTCTGCATCGGCGCCGGTGCGGTCCACTGGGCCCGGACGCTGATGTCGGACGAGGAGGTCGCCGACGAGCGGCACCCGATCGAGGCCACGCCCGAGGTCAAGGCCAAGGTCATGGCGGACTTCGCCCAGGGGGCGAAGGAGTCGCAGGTCGGCCGCCGCAAGCTGATCCGCAACACGATGTTCGGCGCGCTGGCCCTGGTGCCGCTCTCCGGTGTCGTGCTGCTGCGCGACCTCGGGCCGCTGCCCGGGAACAAGCTGCGCACCACGAACTGGAAGAAGGGCGTCCGGCTCGTCAACCAGTCCACCAACCTCCCGCTGCGTCCCGAGGACATCGCGGTCGGCTCCCTGACGTTCGCCAAGCCCGAGGGCCTGGAGGAGACCGACGAGGAGTTCGCCCAGGAGATCGCCAAGGACGCCCTGATGCTCGTGCGGATTCAGCCGCAGAACATCAAGGACAAGCACGAACTGTCCTGGTCGCACGAGGGCATCGTGGCGTACTCGAAGATCTGCACCCACGTCGGTTGCCCGATCAGCCTGTACGAGCAGCAGACGCACCACGTGCTCTGCCCCTGCCACCAGTCGACGTTCGACCTCTCTGACGGCGGTCGGGTGATCTTCGGTCCGGCCGGACACGCCCTGCCGCAGCTGCACATCACGGAGAAGGACGGCTTCCTGGAGGCCGCGAGCGGCTTCGAGGAGCCCGTCGGCCCGAGCTTCTGGGAGCGCGGATGAGTAACGAACAAGGCGCGACCAACCCGCGCCGCGGCCAGGCGCCGCGGGGCGAGCGGATCGCCGACTGGGCGGACGGCCGGCTGGGCATCTACAGCCTGGCCAAGTCCAACATGCGCAAGATCTTCCCGGACCACTGGTCCTTCATGCTGGGTGAGGTCGCGCTTTACAGCTTCATCATCATCATCCTGACCGGTGTCTATCTGACGCTGTTCTTCCACCCGAGCATGGCCGAGGTGACCTACCACGGTTCCTACGTGCCCATGCAGGGAATCCGGATGACGCAGGCCTTCGAGTCGACGCTGGACATCAGCTTCGACGTGCGCGGTGGTCTGCTGATCCGCCAGATCCACCACTGGGCCGCGCTGGTCTTCCTGGCCGCGATGATGGTCCACATGATGCGGGTGTTCTTCACCGGCGCCTTCCGCAAGCCGCGCGAGGTCAACTGGCTGTTCGGCTTCCTGCTGCTGGTGCTGGGCATGTTCACCGGCTTCACCGGTTACTCGCTCCCCGACGACCTGCTCTCCGGCACCGGCGTGCGGTTCATCGAGGGCGTCATCCTGGCGATGCCGCTGGTCGGTTCGTACCTGCAGTTCTTCATCTTCGGCGGGGAGTTCCCGGGGCACGACATCATCCCGCGGTTCTTCACGGTGCACGTCCTGCTGCTGCCGGGCATCATGCTCGGCCTGCTGGTGGCGCACCTGATCCTGGTCTTCTACCACAAGCACACCCAGTTCCCGGGTGCCGGCAAGACCAACAACAACGTCGTGGGCATGCCGCTGCTGCCGGTCTACATGGCCAAGGCCGGAGGCTTCTTCTTCCTGGTCTTCGGCGTGATCTCGGTGATCGCCGCGGTCGCCAGCATCAACCCGGTGTGGGCGATCGGCCCCTACCGTCCTGACCAGGTGTCCACCGGCGCCCAGCCCGACTGGTACATGGGCTTCGCCGAGGGTCTGGTGCGTGTCATGCCGGGCTGGGAGTGGAACTTCTGGGGCCACACCCTGAACTTCGGCGTGCTGATCCCGATCCTGATCTTCCCGCTGGTCCTGGTCGCGATCGCGGTCTACCCGTTCATCGAGTCCTGGGTCAAGGGCGACAAGCGCGAGCACCACATCCTGGACCGCCCGCGCAACGTCCCGACCCGTACCGGCTTCGGTGTCGCCTGGCTGGTCGCGTACTTCGTGATGCTGATCGGTGGCGGTAACGACCTGTGGGCCACGCACTTCCACCTGTCGCTCAACTCGCTCACGTGGTTCGTCCGGATCGGATTCTTCGTCCTTCCGGTGCTGGCCTTCATCGCCACCAAGCGGATCTGCCTGGGTCTGCAGCGGCGCGACAAGGACAAGGTGCTGCACGGCCGCGAGTCCGGCATCATCAAGCGCCTGCCGCACGGTGAGTTCATCGAGGTCCACGAGCCGCTCGACCAGGAGCAGCTGCACCTGCTGACCCAGCACGAGCAGCCCGCCCCGCTGGAGCTCGGCCCGGAGGTCGACGAGAACGGTGTGGAGCGCAAGCTGTCGCGCTCGCAGAAGCTGCGGGCCAGGCTCTCCAAGGCCTACTACGGCGAGGACAACGTCATCCCGAAGGCCACGGCCGAGGAGTACAAGGAGATCACCAGCGGCCACGGCCACCACTGATCACCACGGCGCCCTGACCGGCGCACCGTAGGTAGTACGCCACCCAGAGGGCCCCGTCCGTTGATCGGACGGGGCCCTCCGGCGTGTCCGGTGGCTCGATAGGGTGACGGCATAAGCAGGAGACAATCCAGGAGTGTGGACCATGAACGTTGTGACCCCGGCAGGCGGCGACAGCGTGGCGGCCCACACCTGGCCGGACCTGCTCAACGCCCTGCTCGCCGGCCGTGACCTCACCGCGGACGACACCGCCTGGGCGATGGACAAGATCATGCGGGGCGAGGCGGGCGACGCCCAGATCGCCGGATTCGCGGTCGCCCTGCGCGCCAAGGGCGAGACCGTCGCCGAGATCTCCGGACTCGTCCGGACCATGTACGCGCACGCCCGGCTGATCGAGGTGCCCGGCCCCAGCGTCGACATCGTCGGCACCGGCGGCGACGGCGCCAAGACCGTCAACATCTCCACGATGTCCTCGATCGTGGTCGCCGGCACCGGTACCAAGGTCGTCAAGCACGGCAACCGCGCCGCCTCCTCGGCCAGCGGTGCCTCCGACGTCCTGGAGAAGCTCGGCGTCAACCTCGACCTCACCCCGCAGCGGGTCACCGAGGTCGCCAGGGAAGCGGGCATCACCTTCTGCTTCGCGGTGAAGTTCCACCCCTCGCTGCGGCACGTCGCCAACGCGCGTGCCCAGCTCGGCATCCGCACCACCTTCAACGTGCTGGGCCCGCTGACCAACCCCGCCAGGGTCCGCGCCCAGGCGACCGGTGTCGCGGACGCCCGGATGGCGCCGATCCTGGCCGGGGTGCTCGCCGAGCGCGGCTCGTCGGCGCTGGTCTTCCGCGGCGACGACGGCCTGGACGAGCTGACCACCACCGCGACCTCCCGGGTGTGGGTCGTCCGGGACGGCACGGTGCGCGAGGAGCACTTCGACCCCCGGGACGTGGGTATCCCCCTGGTGCCGGTGGAGGCGCTGCGCGGGGCGGACGCCTCGTACAACGCGGATGTCGCCCGCCGGCTGCTGGACGGGGAGACCGGCCCGGTGCGCGACGCGGTGCTGCTCAACAGCGCGGCGGCGCTGGTCGCGCTGGAGCCGACGGACGCCCCGCTGGCCGAGCAGATCCGGGCCGGGATGGAGCGGGCCGCCGCCTCCATCGACTCCGGGGCGGCCAAGCAGGCGCTGGAGCGCTGGGTGGCCGCCAGCAACACCTGAGCGCGCGGTGACGCAGGGTGTGACGCAAGGCCCTGTCCGTCATACGGACCGGGCCTTGCGCCGCTTTGCTCGTGTGGCATGATTCTGCCCAGGTCACGAGTGACAGCGACACAGGCCCCGGCCCGCTGTCCGGCAACCCTCCTTCCGTGGCGGGGTGCCCCGGGTGATGACCAGGCCGCAGGCAGCGAGGTCTGCGGCAAGCGCGGACCCTCGCCGGGTCCTGGTCCCCGAGGGAGAACTTCCGTGAATCAGCGAATGCGCTAGGGCCCGACGGCCCCTCTTCCGCATCCCTTTTTCCTTTTCCGCCGCGGCGCCCCGGCGCGCCTTCGCGCGCCCCCGCCCGCAGCGAATTCGCTTGTCTCTCACGGGAGTTCGCCATGTCTGTTTCCGCCGTTGCCGCCGACCGTTCCGTTTGTGCCCCGCTGCCGGTTCTCGGCCGGGATGTCCTTGTCCCGCTGGTGACCGGCGGCGAGGTCGACTACGCCGCGCTGGACTACGCCGCCAGCGCCCCCGCGCTCCAGCGGGTCTGGGACGACGTGGCCGCCTACGCCCCGTACTACGGCAGCGTGCACCGCGGCGCCGGATACCTCTCGCAGCTGTCCACCGACCTCTTCGAGAACAGCCGCCGCACCATCGCGGAGTTCCTCGGCTGCCGGGACGGGGACCAGGTCGTCTTCACCCGTTCCACCACCGACTCGCTCAACCTGCTCGCCGCCGTACTCCCGCAGGACACCCGGGTGTTCGTCTTCGAGACCGAGCACCATGCCTCGCTGCTGCCGTGGGAGCAGCGCCCCGACGTCGCGGTCACCTACCTCAACGCCCCGCGCACCCCGCAGCAGGCGGTCGATACCCTGGAGAAGGCGCTGGCCGCCCGCGAGCCCTACGGCCCGGCGCTGGTCTGCGTGACCGGCGCGTCGAACGTGACCGGCGAGCTGTGGCCGGTACGGGAGCTGGCGGCCGCCGCGCACGCGCACGGCGCCCGGATCGTGCTGGACGCGGCGCAGCTCGTCCCGCACCACCCGGTGGACCTCGCGGACCTGGACGCCGACTGGGTCGCCTTCTCCGGCCACAAGCTGTACGCGCCGTTCGGAGCCGGAGTGCTGGCCGGCCGCGCGGACTGGCTGCAGGAAGCCGAGCCCTACCTCGCCGGCGGCGGCGCCAGCCGCAAGGTCTCCCGGCGCACGGACGGCGGCGTCGACGTCGAGTGGCACACCACCGCGGCCCGGCACGAGGCCGGTTCGCCCAACGTCATCGGCGCCTACGCCATCGCCTCGGCCTGCCAGGCCCTCACCGAGGCCGGCTTCGACGGCCTGGTCGCCCGCGAACAGGAGCTGATCGCCCGGCTCCGCGCCGGCCTGGCCGAGGTCCCCGAGGTCGCCGTGCTCTCCCTCTTCGGCGACGACGCCGCACGGGTGGGCGTCCTCTCCTTCGTCGTCGAGGGCTGGAACAGCTCCCACTTCGCGGCCGCGCTGTCGGCCGAGTACGGCATCGGCGTCCGCGACGGCCTCTTCTGCGCCCACCCCCTCGTCCGCACCCTCCTCGGCAGCGAGCCCCAGGACCCCGGCGAGTGCGGCGCCCCCGACGCGGCCCCCGGCGAGAAGTCCCTCAACGCCATCCGCGTCAGCCTGGGCGTTGGCACGCCGGACGAGCATGTTGACCGCTTCGTCGAAGCGGTCAGGGAACTGGTGACGAACGGCGCCCGCTGGAACTACCAGACGGAGGACGGCCGTTGCGTGCCAGCGCGTAGCGCGTAGCCTTCCCACGTTTTCGGCTTTCCCGCCGTGGTGGCTTGTCCTCGTCGCGGCTCCGCTGCGCGGGGCGTGGGCTGGGGTGATGCTTGTCTGTTCCTCGCCGTTGCGCCTGCGGCGGGCGGGTGGGTGTCGGGTGCGGTGACGGGCCTCCGGGGCAGGGTTTCCGGACTGCTTCGCTTTACGTC
>NZ_JBSFJF010000128.1:0-10108 GCF_053597915.1 Streptomyces sp. NPDC001219
GGGTGTGCCGGACGTAAAGCGAAGCAGTCCGGCACACCCCACCCGCGGAGGCCCGTCACCGCACCCGACAGCCCCGCGCAGCGGACCGGCCCGCCGCAGGCGCAACGGCGGGGAACCCGCAAACATCACCTCAACCCACGCCCCGCGCAGCGGACCCGAAACGGCGCGAGGCCCCACGGCGGGAACGCCGAAAACGTCAGGCCTCAAGCCCAATGGCAAACGCGGCCTCAAGGTCATGCTGGCTGTACGTGCGGAACGCAATATGCGTCTCCGTCGAGGCCACGCCAGGGATCTTGCTGATGCGGCCGGGGATGACGTCCGCGAGGTCGTCATGGGCGGCGACCCGGACCATCGCGATCAGGTCGTGGGCGCCGGTGACCGAGTAGACCTCGCTGACTCCGTCCAGTGCGGCGATCTTCTCGGCGATCTCCGGGATCTGGTCCACGTTGGTCTTGATGAGCACGATCGACGTGATCACGGCTGGCTCTCTTCCTCGGTCGCCCGGTCGTTCGCCCTGGTGGCCCCCACACTATCCCTCCGGTAGCGGGCCCATGCGTAGAGGAAGCCGAGGGTGAAGCCGATGACATGGGCGAGGTAGGCGACGCCGGGGCCGCGGGGGTCGTCCTGGGCGGCCTGCCACTGGATGCCGAACCAGAAGAGCAGCACGAGCCAGGCGGGGAAGCGCAGCGGCAGGAAGAAGAGGAACGGGAAGAGGCTGGTGACGCGGGCCGTCGGGAACAGGTAGAGGAAGGCGCCCAGTACGCCGGAGATCGAGCCCGAGGCGCCCACCAGCGTCTGGCCGGAGCCGGCGTGCGCGGCCGCGTAGCCGAGCAGCGCCAGGTAGCCGATGATGAGGTAGAAGGCGGTGAACGGCAGCCGGCCCATGCGTGCCTCGGCCATCGCGCCGAAGACGTACAGGAACAGTATGTTGCCGAGCAGGTGCAGCCAGCTGCCGTGGACGAACAACGCGGTGAGCGGAGTGATCAGCGCCCGTACCGAGCCGCCCCACAGTTCCAGCGGGATCACGCCCCACCGCTCGAAATAGGCGGTCTGCGCCTTCAACAGGGCGTCGCCGGTGCCGTATATCCGGATCAGGCCGGAGGCGGGGCCGAGCACGAAGATCGCGCAGCACAGGCCGATCAGCACATTCGTCACCCGCGAGAACACCGCGGTCAGGGACCGGGTGGGCGGCGGACGGCGGGAGAGGAGACCGGACGAGCGGGGAGATCGAGGGGTGGGGGCCGGCGCCGTCATGAAGTGATCATGGCTTAATGCGGGCAATCGGGACAGAGTGCCTCGCCGTGTCCCGGCACCTGGGCGGGGCCCGCAGCGGGCCCCCGTCAGGCCGTAGGGTTACAGGCAGTACTTTGCGTACTTCCGCAGTCCGACGGCGCACCGCGTGAACCGCGCAGCAGCACATGACGATGAGCACGAAAGAGGACGACACGATGGCTGTTCCCCTGCCGACGGCGGGAACCCGGTGGCGCTGCACGCTGTGCGGCAACCTCACACGTTTCGATGTGACCCGCCGGTCGAAGGTGGTCGAGTACGTCCACCTGGACCTGGCCGGGGACCCGAAGGTGGAGGAGCGCGAGGTCCTCAGTGAGAGCATCGAGTCCGTGCGCTGCCGCTGGTGCAACGCGGTCGACCAGATCGAGCTGGTGGACCGTCCGGGCGCGAACGCCTGAGATCGGAGCGATGCAGCCGTGGTGGACCGTCCAGAAGGGGAGCCGGGGGCCCAGCGTGACGACGTACCCGAGGGTGCGGCGGACGAGGTGCTCGACCGACCGCTGCCCGAGGGCGTACGGCGCCGGGTCGTGGCGCTCACCGCGGAGTCGTTCGGTGCGCTGACGGTCGCCGAACTCCCGCCCCCGCTGCGGCAGTACGCCCGGTTCACCCCCACCCGCCGGGCCAAGTTCGCCGGCAACGCGATGGCCGCGGCGCTGGAGAGCGACGCGGTCTTCCGGCAGCGGATCGCGGGCAAGCTGCGTGAGGCGCAGGCGGAGCTGGCCGCGGCGCTGGAGCACGGCACCCCGCCCGCGGCCGCCGATCCGCTCGATGTCGCGGCGGCGGCCTATGTGCTGCGCCCCGAGGGCTGGGTCAAGCTCGTCGCGGCGGCCGGCGAGGAGGCCCAGCGGGCGCGTGCCGAGCGGGCCGGCGAGGAGGCCGAGCGGGAGGTGGCCCGGCTGCGCGAGGAACTGGCGCAGGCGCGTGGCGAGGCCCGTACGGAGGCCGACCGGATTCGGGTGGACCTGGCGGCGGTCCGCAAGGAGAACGAGTCGCTGCGGCGCAAGCTGCGCAGTGCGCTCAGCGACGTCAAGCGCGGTGAGGCCGCGGTGCGCAAGGCCGAGGCCGCGCTGACGGAGGCGCGGGACCGGGCGGCCACGGACAAGACCGCCGCGGACAGCGAGGTGCGCCGGCTCAAGGCGCGGATCGCCGAGGTCGAGACCACGCTGGAGACCAGCCGGCGGGCCGCCCGCGAGGGCCGCAGCGTCGAGGACATGCGGCTGCGGCTGCTGCTGGACACGGTCCTGGACGCGGCGCAGGGGCTGCGCCGCGAACTCGCCCTGCCGCCCGCGAACGTGCACCCGGCGGACACCGTCGAGGCGGTCGCGCCGGGCCGGATGACGCCCAAGGACATCGCGACCCGGGCGCTGTCGGAGATGGACCCAGCACTGCTCGACCAGCTTCTCGCCCTGCCGCAGGCGCATTTGGTGGTGGACGGCTACAACGTCACCAAAACCGGCTATCCGACCATGCCGCTCGAAAAGCAGCGGCTGCGCCTGCTGGGCGGGCTCGCGGTGCTGGCGGCGCAGACCGGTGCCGAGATGACCTGTGTCTTCGACGGGGCGGAGCTGGCCGCGCCGGTGCTGCTCGCGCCGCCGCGCGGGGTCCGGGTGCTGTTCAGCAAACCGGGCGTAACGGCCGATGAGTTGATTCGTCAGCTGGTAAGGGCCGAACCGCCCGGCCGCCCGGTCGTCGTGGTCTCCACGGACCGGGAAGTGGCCGACGGTGTGGCGAAGGCCGGGGCGCGCCCGGTGGCATCGGCCCTGCTTCTCAAGCGACTTGCCCGGACCTGACGGGTACCCCGCCGCGGGCGCCGGACGGGGAAATACGCCAATGATCCGTACCGCAGCGTCAAGTGGCGCTCACTGCCTGTGCGATGTTGGTAAAGGATGGGGTTTGTGACACAGAATTTTCCCGTGAGGATTTGAAGCGATCACAGCTCGGTTACTAAGGTCAGGCCCCGAACCTTCATGCATCTGATCATCCAACCGGGATGAACCGTGAAGGAACCGCCGAGTCCGCGGCGTTCACGCGGAGCCGGGGTCTCACCCCCCCCACTTCCCGGTAGGCGGCTGGAGGAAGAAGGAGCTCGCCCCCGTGGCGTCCCACCGTCGACCCAAGCAGCCGAGCCGTACTCGCGTGACCGTGCTCACCGCCACCGCCGCGGCGGCCGTGGCCCTTTCGTCCCAGGCCGCCCAGGCCGACCCCCACCAGTCGAAGAAGGACGTCAAGTCCGAGGTCGACAAGCTCTACGAGCAGGCCGAGCAGGCCACCGAGAAGTACAACGGGGTCAAGGAGCAGCAGGAGAAGCTCCAGAAGGAGGTCGACGACCTCCAGGACAAGGTGGCCCGTGGCCAGGGTGAGCTCAACCAGATGCGCAAGGGCCTCGGTGCGGTCGCCTCCGGCCAGTACCGCAGCGGCAGCATCGACCCCTCGGTCCAGCTGTTCCTCTCCGGTGACCCGGACACCTACCTCGAAAAGGCCGCCACGCTCGACCAGTTGAGCGGCAAGCAGGCCGACGAGCTGAAGACCGTCGCGGACAAGCAGCGCCGGCTCGCCCAGGAGCGCGCGGAGGCCGCGGGCAAGATCAAGGACCTCTCCGAGACGCGTAAGGCGCTCGGTGACAAGAAGGACGAGATCAAGGGCAAGCTCGGCAAGGCGCAGGAGCTGCTCAACACCCTGACGGCCAAGGAGCGGGCGGCGCTGCAGGCCAAGGAGGCCCGCGCCGACCGCAGCAACCAGCGGGTGAACCTCGGTGACGACGTCCCGGCCTCGCAGCGCGGTGCGGCCGCCCTGCAGGCCGCCCAGGCCAAGATAGGTTCGCCCTACGTCTGGGGCGCCACCGGCCCGTCGTCCTTCGACTGCTCCGGTCTGACGTCCTGGGCCTACCAGCAGGCCGGCCAGTCGCTGCCGCGTACCTCGCAGGCGCAGGCCAACGCCGGTACCCGGATCGGCTCGCAGAGCGCCCTCAAGCCCGGCGACCTGGTGCTCTTCTACGGCGACCTGCACCACATCGGCCTCTACGCGGGCAACGGCCAGGTCCTGCACGCGCCGAAGCCGGGCGCCTCGGTGCGCTACGAGCCGATCGGCAACATGCCGTTCGCGTTCGGCGTGCGGGTCTGACCCCTCGCGCCAGCGCCTCAACCTGCCGCCCGAACGGGCGAATTGCGGCCCCGGTCGCCGACCTGCCGCCCCGCCGGTGACCTGCACAGTCACCGGCGGGGCGGCTTTTTGCGGGCTAATGGGGCGTTTTGGCCGGTGTGCGCCCGCGCCGCTACTGTCTGCCCGCGCAGCATCCCGGTTCACCGACCGTCCTTCCGGGCGGCAGGGGCTTCCCCCGAGCTCTCGGCTGCGCTCGAGCGGGGTGGACCCCCCATGGAAGGAGTGCGGCTCTCGTGGTGTCCCACCGCCGTACCTCGCAGCACAGCCAGACCGCCCTCGCCGGAGTCACCGTGGCGTCGGCCGCCCTGGCGACCGCGGCCGCCGCCCTCTCGGCGTCCCCGGCCTCCGCCGACCCCGCCGGCCACCCGGGCGCCGGCCGTGCGGCGGCGACCGCGCGGGTCGACAGCCTCTACGTACAGGCCGAGCGGGCCACCGAGAAGTACAACGCCGCCCGGGACCGCACCAGGGAACTGCGCCACGAGGTCGCCGCCCTCCAGGACCGCACCGCCCGCGCCCAGGAGCGGGTCAACCGGATGCGCGGCAGGCTGGGCGCACTGGCCGCCGCCCAGTACCGGTCGGGCGGCGTGGACCCCACGGTCCGGCTGATGCTCTCCGAACGGCCCGACACCTACCTGGAGAAGGCCTCCGCGCTGGACCGGATCGGCAGCAGGCAGGCGGACGACCTGCGCGGCCTCCGGGCGGCCCAGCGCCGTCTGGAGCAGCAGCGCAGGGAGGCCACCAGGAAGCTCGCCGAGCTGGAGACCAGCCGGAAGGCCGTCGCCCGCCACAAGAAGGACGTGCAGGGCAAGCTGGCCACCGCGCGACGGCTGCTGCACGCGCTCCCCAAGGGCGACCGGGCGGCCTACGCGCGCGCCTCCCGCAGCGACGGGCACCGGGAGGCGGCCCCGGATCTGGGCGGCGCCGTACCGTCCTCCGGGCGGGCCGCCGCCGCTGTCGCCGCGGTGCGCGCCGCGGTCGGCTCCCCGTACGCCTGGGGGAGCAGCGGCCCCTCGTCCTTCGACTGCTCCGGACTCACCCAATGGGCCTACGGGCGGGCCGGAGTCTCGCTGCCGCGTACCTCCCAGGCCCAGCGGGGCGCCGGCCGGCAGGTGCCGCTCTCCCAGGCACGCCCCGGTGACCTGGTCATCTACCGCGGGGACGCCAGCCATGTCGGGATGTACGTCGGCAACGGCCAAGTGGTCCACGCGCCCTACCCCGGCGCACGGGTGCGCTACGACCCCGTCGGGATGATGCCGGTCTCGGCCGTCACCAGGCCCTGAGGCGGGACTCAGCGTTTTTGCCCGGACCGGGCCGGATCTACGATCGTCCGCATGTCACACCGGTGGGCGAGACGGCGGCCGTCGCGGGCCGCGACGGCGGGCTGCGGCGCCCTGCTGCTCGCGCTGCTCGCCCCGCTGGCCGGCTGCGGGCCGGCGGCCGGCCCGCCCGCCACGGCCCGCTTCCCGGACGTCCAGCGGATGCTCGACACCCGGGCGCGGGCCGTCGAGCGGCGGGACGCGGCGGGCTTCCTCGCCTCCGTCGACCCGCGGGCCCTCGGCTACCGCGAGCGCCAGCGCGCGATGTTCGCCCACCTGAAGGGCGTGCCGCTGACCGACTGGCACTACGACCTCGACTCCACCGACGCCTTCCCGCTCCCGGCCGACGGCGACCGGACCCGGCTGGCCGCGAAGGTGCGGCTGCGCTACCGCCTCAAGGGCTTCGACTCCGCGCCGGTGCACGCCGTCCAGTACCTCACCCTGACCGAGCGCGACGGCCGCTGGCTGGTCTCCTCCGACACCGACGGCGCTGCGGCCGGCCGCAGCGGGACCCGCCAGCTGTGGGACCAGGGGCCGGTCCGGCTGGTCCGCGGCCGCTACAGCCTGGTGCTCGGCGGCACCGCGCAGCGCGCGCGGCTGAAGGACCTGGCGCACCGGGTGGACCAGGCGGTGCCCGCGGTCTCCGCGGCCTGGAAGGGGAAGTGGTCGCGGAAGGTCGTGGTGGAGGCGCCGGACTCGGTCGAGGGGATGGCGCAGCTGATGGGCAGCGACGACCCGTCGGGCTATGCGGGGATCGCGGCGGTCACCACCGGGGAGGCGGGCGTCTCGACGACCGCGCCGGCGGACCGGGTGATCATCAACCCGGACGCGTACGAGGAGCTCAACGACCTGGGCCGCAGGGTGGTCCTCACCCACGAGACCGCCCATGTCGCCACCCGTACGGCCACCACACCGGCCACCCCGCTGTGGCTCTCCGAGGGCTTCGCCGACTGGGCCGCCTACCGCGGCATCCGCCGCAAGGCCGCCCTCACCGCCCCCGAGCTCACCCGTGCGGTCGCCGCCGGCAAGCTCCCGGCCCGGCTGCCCACCGACGAGGACTTCGGCTTCAAGGCGGGCGCCGACCGGCTGGCGAAGGCCTACGAGGGCAGCTGGCTGGCCTGCCGGATGATCGCCGGGAAGTGGGGCGAGGCCAAGCTGCTCGCCTTCTACCGGGCGGCGGGCAAGGGCGCGCTACGGGTCCCGGCGGGCCACGAGGGGGCGCCGATGGAGGTGGCCACGGCGGCCCCGGCCGGGCCCCGCCCCGCCACCCCGGCCGCCCGCACCGGGGAGCGGCCGAAGGCCCGCGCCGACCGGACGGACCACGCCATGCGTACCCAACTGGGCGTCAGCATGCCGGAGTTCACCCGGCTGTGGCGGGCGTATGTGCGCAAACAGCTGGCGCGGTGAGGGCGGGGGACGGGCTCAGGGCGCGGTCGGTGCCCCGTCCGCGCGCGGCTGCGCCGCCGCGGTGCCGGTGAGCTCCACGGGAGCGGCGGCGTCCCCGTCGGCCGCGCTGCGCGCGCGGACCACGTCCGCCGTCCCGGGCCGCCCGCGCCCGTCGCCCCGCGTCGCGCGCCACAGCCGGCGGCAGGCGAGCAGCGACGCGGCGACCAGCAGCCCGTTGCGCACCAGCAGCAGGGCGACGCCCCACGGGTCGCTCGCGACGACCTGGCCGAACCCGACGGGGAACTCCAGCAGTGTGACGCCGGTGGCGAGCAGGACCAGGACCACCGGCAGCGTCTGCCGGGCGGCCCGTACGGTCACACACACCGCGCCCAGCGCCACCAGCCAGAGCATGTACTGCGGGCTGATCACCCGGCTGGTGGTGGTGAACAGCAGCGTGGCGGTGAAGGCGGCCTCGCACAGCGTCGCCGCGCCCAGCTCCCGGACCCGCACCCGCCACAGCACCAGCCAGCCCGCGGCGGCCAGGCTCAGGGTGAGCGCCACGGTGCTGACGAAGGGGACACCCGGGCCGAGGAACTCCAGCGAGCCGTAGTTCAGCAGCACCTGGCCCTCCCACCCGAACTGGCGGGCGACGTGGAAGACCAGCGCGCCGAGCGACTCGACCTCGGTACCGCGGTCGCGCTGGAAGGTGAGGAAGGACAGCGCGCCCGGTGCGGCGGCCACGAAGAACAGCGTCAGCCCCGCCGCGGTGCCGGCCGCGCTCCACCACAGGGCACGGGCCCGGCGGCCGCGCAGCGCCGCCCCGGTCAGCAGCAGCGCGGGCCAGACCTTCAGCAGCGCCCCGAAGGCGACCAGCGCGCCCGCCACCCGCGGCCGCCGGACGGCCGCGAACAGCGCGGCGACGGCCACGGCGGTGACCATCAGGTCGTAGCGGGCGTAGGCCGTCGGGCCCAGGAGCGCCACCCCCGCGATCCACACCCAGGCCCCGGCCGGCCGGTGGTCCGCCCGGCGGCCGGCCCGCAGCAGCAGCGCCAGCGTCGCCGCGTCCGCCGCCAGGATCAGGGTGAAGAACGCCGTGGTGTAGTCCAGGAACGGCAGCAGCCCGGGGAAGAGGATCGCCAGTGCGGCGGCCGGCGGGTACTGCCAGGTCACGTCGTTCAGGGGGAAGGTGCCGGTCTGCAGCACGGTGAACCAGCCCCGGTAGATCACCGAGACGTCGGTGGCGACATCCGGCCCCGGCAGCACCAGCACTCTCAGGACGCACAACAGGACCACGGTCCGGGTCACGGCCCAGACCGCGACCGGGAGCCACACCCCGCGCGCTCTGCTGATGCTGGTCATCGTCACCTCATCGCTTCTCGGCCGCTGCCCGTCGGCGCCGCCCGCGGCCATCGGCCCGGCGCCCGTTCGCTGCTCCCCGTACCCGCCGCGCGGCCGGCGCGTGCTCCGCACATGATGCCGGTGGCGGCTGTCATGACCGTAGACGAGGCACCGGCGCGGCCGGACCGGCGGCCGCCCACCGGGCACCGGCCGCCACCCGACCGGTACTGTCGGGCACCAGCGCTGCGACCGACCGCCGAGACCGAACCCGCGAGAGACCATCGTGCAGAAGACCCTGATCGTCACGAACGACTTCCCGCCCCGCCCCGGCGGCATCCAGGCCTTCCTGCACAGCATGGCGCTGCGCCTGGACCCCACCCAGGTCGTGGTCTACGCCTCGACCTGGAAGCGCACCGCCGAGGGGCGCGCGGCCACCGCCGCCTTCGACGCGGAGCAGCCCTTCCCGGTGATCCGGGACCGTACGACGATGCTGCTGCCGACGCCGCGGGTGACCCGGCGGGCCACCGCGCTGCTGCGTGAACACGGCTGCTCCTCCGTGTGGTTCGGGGCGGCGGCGCCGCTCGGGCTGATGGCGCCCGCGCTCCGTGCGGCCGGCGCCCGCCGCCTGGTGGCGACCACGCACGGCCACGAGGCGGGCTGGGCCCAGCTGCCGGCCGCCCGCCAACTGCTGCGCCGGATCGGTACGGGCACCGACACGCTCACCTACCTCGGCGAGTACACCCGCTCGCGGATCGCCGGCGCGCTCACCCCGGAGGCCGCCGCGCGGATGGTCCAGCTGCCGCCCGGCGTCGACGAGAAGACCTTCCACCCCGGTTCGGGCGGCGACGCCGTACGGGAGCGGCTCGGGCTCACCGGCCGCCCGGTGGTGGTGTGTGTCTCGCGGCTGGTTCCGCGCAAGGGCCAGGACACCCTGATCGAGGCGATGCCGGCGGTGCTCGCCGCGGTGCCCGACGCGGTGCTGCTGATCGTCGGCGGCGGCCCGTACGAGAAGGAACTGCGCGCGCTGGCCCAGGAGAAGGGCGTCGCGGACGCGGTGCGCTTCACCGGCGCGGTCCCGTGGGAGGAGCTGCCGGCCCACTACGGCGCGGGCGATGTCTTCGCGATGCCGTGCCGCACCCGCCGCGGCGGGCTCGACGTCGAGGGCCTCGGCATCGTCTACCTGGAGGCCTCGGCCACCGGCCTGCCCGTGGTGGCGGGCGATTCCGGCGGCGCCCCCGACGCCGTCCTGGAGGGCGAGACCGGCTGGGTCGTCCCCGGCGGCTCCCCGGCCCCCACCGCCGACCGCCTCGTCGCCCTGCTCCGGGACCCCGCGCTGCGCCGCTCGATGGGCGAACGCGGCCGCGCCTGGGTGGAGGAGAAGTGGCGCTGGGACCTGCTGGCGGAACGGCTGAAGGAACTGCTGTAGGCGGTCCCCGCAGGCCGGGCCGGACGCACGAATCCGCCGCCGCGGCGCAGGGCCACGACGGCGGATTCGGCGGTACGGGGAGCGGCCCGCTGCTCGCCCCTAGGACCTGTCGTCAAACTCCCGCCTGCCCCGCGGCGCCTGGCACGCACGCTCGCCGCGTTGTCGGGTTCACCCCGATACACCCAGTATCGGG
>NZ_JBSFJF010000129.1:0-9717 GCF_053597915.1 Streptomyces sp. NPDC001219
GGTGGGAGTGGTGTTTGGTGTGTTCCCCTCCCAGCCACCCCGCTCCGACCCCGGGGGGGGGGGGGGGGGGGGGGTGGGGGGGGGGGGGGCCCCCCCCCCGCGGGGGCGGCCCCCCCCCCCCGGGACTCCAGGTGGTCGATCAGTTCGGCGGTCGAGAAGGGCGCGCCGTCCCGGACGGTGATCACAAAACCGAACCAGCTCGGATCACTGTCCGGCGTGGGCTCGGGAAGCAGCAGATGCGGCAGGCCGTCCAGCCCGGCGCGCAGCCGGGCCCAGTTGTGCTGCCGGGCGGCACCGAACTCGCCGATCCTCCCGAACTGGGTGAGCCCGAGCGCGGCCTGCAGGTCGGTCGACTTCAGGTTGTACCCGACGTGCGAGAAGATGTACTTGTGGTCGTAGCCGTGCGGCAGGGCGCCCATCTGCTGCTCGAAGCGCTTGAAGCAGCGATTGTCCTCACCGGGCTCACACCAGCAGTCGCGGCCCCAGTCCCGCAGTGACTCCACGATCCGGGCCAGCACCATGTTGTCCGTCACCACGCACCCGCCCTCGCCCATGGTGATGTGGTGGGCCGGATAGAAGCTCTCCGTCGCCAGGTCCCCGAAGGTCCCCGTCAGCCTGCCGCGGTACGTACTGCCCATCGCGTCGCAGTTGTCCTCGATGAGGAACATCCCCCGGTCGTTGGCGATCTTCGCGACCTCCTCGACGGCGAACGGGTTGCCGAGCGCGTGGGCGATCATGATCGCGCGGGTGCGCGGGCCGATGGCCTCCTCGATGCGTTCCGGGGAGGTGTTGTACGTGCCGAGTTCGACGTCGACGAAGACCGGCACCAGACCGTTCTGAATGATCGGGTTCACCGTCGTGGGGAAACCGGCGGCCACCGTGACCACCTCGTCGCCCGGCACCAGCCGCAGATCCTCCAGCTGGGGCGAGGTCAGCGCACTGAGCGCCAGCAGGTTGGCCGACGAGCCGGAGTTGGTCAGATGCGCCTTCCGCAGCCCGAAGTACTTGGCGAGCGCGCGCTCGAACCTGCGGGAACTGGTCCCGGCCGCGATCCGCAGGTCCAGGGCCGCCGCGACCAGGGCCACCCGGTCGTCCTCGTCGAGGACCGCGCCCGAAGCCGCCACCGGCGTCACCCCTGGCACGAATCCGGATGTGACGTCCTCCTGGTGGTACTTGCGTACCAGCTCCAGAATGTCACTCTTGATGTACCCCATCGGATGCCGCCTCCTGTGAGTGTCCTGCCCGATGTTCCGTCGCGCTGCCGCGGGGTGCGATCCGCGGTGCGCGTGGCGCGGACTGGCCGACGACTTGCCACGCGGCACACCGGTGTTGCGCATCCGGTCGGCTGATCGGGGAAGTTCACTCCAGCACGGCGTTCCGGCATGGAGCCAGGTCGGCCGGTGAAGTCTAGGAATTGCCATAGAGCCGGGGCCGTGACCCACCGCCCCCGCCCGGAAACACCGGCTGAGCACCGTGCACGAACCATGCCATCGTCTAGGGAATCTCCCACCATCGGACTGCCCATACTGATGCCGGACAGGGGCAGCGTGGCTCGCGCCCGGGTGCCGGCGGCGCATGCCTCCGCCCGGCGGACGCGATGACGTTCCACCGGGCCGCGAGCTGTGCCGGGCGTCGGAGGAGCGGGCGGGAGTGTGCCGGGGTGCCCGGTCGGCCCGTGTCTCCCCGATGCCGGAACCCCATTCCCGAACCTGTTGGGAGCGCCTGAGAGTGAGTGCCACGATGCGCACTGAACTGATGCGGCCGCTGGACGAGTTGCTCGTCCGGCACGCCGGCCGAAGCGCCGACGAGATCGCCTTCTCCGACGCCCGCCGCAGGGTGACCTACGGTGCGCTGGAGCAGCGCACCGCGCGGCTGGCCGGCCAGCTGGCGGACCTGGGGCTGGGCCGTGGGGACCGCGCCGCCCTCTATCTGGACGACGGCGTCGACATGCGGGAGGGCTCGCTGGCGGTCCTCCGGGCCGCGGCCGTCGGCGTGCCGCTCACGCCGCACCTGACGGACGAGGAACTGGCCCACCTGCTCGACGACAGCGGCGCCGCCGTGCTGATCACCGCATCGCACCTGGTCGACCAGGTGCTCCGCGTACTGCCGCAGCGCCCGGGGTGCACCGTCGTGGTCACCGGGCAGGGCGCCGCGCCCGACGGCACCGAGCGGTACGAGACCCTGGCCGCCACCGACCCCGTCACACCGGCACGCGACGGCCTCGGCCTGGACGAGCCGGCGTGGCTGCTCTACACCTCGGGGACCACCGGGCGGCCCGAGGGCGCGCCGGCGACCCAGCGCACCTGCCTGTGGTCGACGGCGGCGGGCACCGCGCCGGTCCTGGGCCCCTCGGCCCCCGACGACCGGGCGCTCTGGCCCCTGCCGCTGTTCCACGGGCTGTCCCACAGCATCTGCCTGGCGGGTGTGCGGACCGTCGGCGCCAGGGCGGACACCCTCCTGGCCGGGCCGGTCTCCGGCGACGTACGGGAGGCTCCGCTCGCGGCCGACGCCGTGGGGGCGGCAGCCACCGAACACCCCCTGCTGGGCGCGGCCGTGGAGATCCCTGACTCCGGGGCGGTGCTGTTCACCGGGCGTCTGTCGGCACGGACCCACGACTGGCTGACCCACCACCGGGTGGCGGGCAGCACCGTCGTTCCGGGCTCGGCGCTGGTCGAGCTGGCGGTCCGCGCGGGCGACGAGGTGGGCTGCGGCCTGCTGGCAGCGCTCGCCCCGGAGGCGCCGCTGATCCTGCCCGAGCAGGGCGCCGTGCAGCTCCGGGTCATGGTCGGTTCACCGGACGAGACGGGCCGCCGGCCGGTCACCGTCCACGCGCGACGCGACGACGGGGGCACCGGACGGCCGTGGACCCGCCACGCCACCGGGACTCTCGCCGCGAGCGGTCCCGCCCCGTCCTGGCGCCTCGACGTGTGGCCCCCGGCCGAGGCCACCGCGGTGGAGACCACCGAGCTGTACCCCGCACTGGCCGCCGCCGACCAGCTGTACGGACCCCCCTTCCAGGGAGTACGCGCGGTGTGGCGGCGCGGCGACGATCTCTTCGCCGAGATCGGCCTGCCCGACGAACAGCGCGCGGACGCCGCCGCGTTCGGCCTCCACCCCGCCCTGCTGGACGCGGCGCTGCACCCGCTGTGGGCGGAGGGCGACGACGGACGAGCGGCGCGGCAGCCGGGCCGGTGGCGTGGGGTGTGCCTGCACAGCGCGGGTGCGGCGGTCCTGCGCGTGCGGATCACCCGGGCGGCGTCGGGGGAGTACACCGTCGTCGCCGCCGACGCCACCGGCCGGCCGGTGCTCACCGTCGAGCACCTCGAACCGCGGGCGGTGTCCGCCCCCGCGCTCAGGGGTGCCGGCGCGGCCCAGCAGGACAGCCTGTTCCGGGTGGAGTGGACCGAGGTGCCGAGCGCGTCGGTCGCAAAGGACGTACCCCAGTCGTGGGCCGTCGTGGGCGACGACCCGCTCCGGGCGCGGTCCGGGCTGATGAAGGCCGGACAGTACGCCGAGCGGTACCCGTCGCTGGAAGCCCTGGCCAAGGAGGTCGACGGTGGCGCGTCCGTACCGGACGTCGTGGTGGTCACCGCCGGGACGGACACCGCGAGCGCGGCCCCCGATGGCGCCGGTGCCGCGGAGGCCGTCCACCGGATGACCCGGCAGGCGCTGTCCTGGGCCCAGGAGTGGCTGCGGACCCCGGCCTTCACCGCCTCCACCCTGCTCGTCCTCACCCGCGGCGCGGTGGCCGCCTGGGACCCGGCCGGCGCACGGGACCTGGGCGCCGCCGCCGTGTGGGGCCTGGTCGGCTCGGCGCAGACCGAGGCGCCCGGCCGCTTCGGCCTCGTCGACACCGACGCGAGCAAAGCCGCCTGGCGTACCCTGCTCACCGTCGCCCGGTCCGATGAGCCCCAACTCGCGCTGCGCAAGGGCGCGTTGCGGGTGCCGCGGCTGGTTCGGTGCGCCGCCCCGGCCGGGCGCACGCCGCTGTGCGACGGTCCGCCCGGCACCGTCCTCCTCACGGGTGGCACCGGCCTGCTGGGCGCCGCCGTCGCCCGCCACCTGATCACCGAGCACGGCGTGCGCGACCTGCTGGTGACCAGCCGCCGGGGCCCCGACGCCCCGGGCGCCACGGAGCTGTGCGCCGAGCTGACCGCGCTGGGCGCCCAGGTGACCCTCGCGGCGTGTGACGTGGCCGACCGCGGCGCGGTGGACGCGCTGCTGGCGACGCTGCCCGCCGACCGTCCGCTCTCCGCCGTGGTGCACATGGCAGGCGTCACCGACAACGGGATCGTGCTGTCCCTGACGCCCGGCCGGCTGGCGACGGTGCTGCGGCCCAAGGTGGATGCCGCACTCGTCCTGCACGAGGCGACCAAGGACCTGGACCTGTCGGCGTTCGTGCTCTTCTCGTCCGTCGCGGGCGCCCTGGGCGGCGCCGGCCAGGGCAACTACGCCGCGGCCAACGTCTTCCTGGACGCCCTCGCCCAGAACCGCCGCGCGCAGGGAGCCGCGGCGCAGTCCATCGCCTGGGGTCTGTGGGCCGGCCGGGACGTCCTGGCGCCGGGTACCGCCCGGCTGCCGGTTCAGCCGCTCTCCATGGCCGAGGGCCTGGAACTCTTCGACGCGGTGTGCGGCCTGGACGAGAGCCAGGTGGTCGCGGCACGGCTGGACAGCGCCGAACTCCGTGCCCGCGCCGCGTCCGCCGGCCTCCCGCCGCTGCTGCGCGCACTGGTGTGGGAGCCTGCCCGGCCGTCGGCGCAGGACGCGCCGGCGGAGGCGTCCGCGCTGCGGCACCGCCTCGCCGCGATGACCGATGCCGAGCGGGACGAGACGCTCCTGGCACTGATACGCCGGCACGTTGCCGCCGGCCTGGGCCAGGTCTCCGCCGAGGCGATCGGGCCGGAGCAGGCGTTCCAGGATCTCGGCTTCGACTCGCTGACGGCCCTGACGGTCCGCAACGCGCTGAACGCGGCCACTCAGCTCACCCTGCCCCCTGCGGTGGTGTTCGACTTCGCCGGCCCGCAAGCGCTGGTGCAGCACCTGAAGAAAGAACTGCTCGGATGCTGACCGGCCTCGGCTCCACACGGAATGAGGAGATTGTTCGTGAAGGTGGATGACGTCTACATCGACTCCCTGGGAGTGTTCCTCCCGGAATGGCTGAGCGTGGAGCAGGCGGTCGCCGACGGCATCCTGGACCCGGAGATCCCCAAGACCAACGGACTGACCGGCACCCATGCCGCGGGGGACATCCCGGCGATGGACATGGCGGTCAGCGCCTCCCGGTCCGCCCTGGAGCGCTCGAAGCTGGACGTCGACGACATCGACGGACTCATTCACAGCGCGGTCAACTACCAGGGGCCCGAGGGGTGTTATCCGCCGGGCTACATCATGCGTGAGCTCGGCATCGGGAAGGTCCCCGCGCAGTACCTCCGGCAGGGGTGCAACGGCATGCTGGGGGCCCTGGAGGTGGCCATCGGGCAGATGACGGGCGCCGCGGAGGCCGAGGCGGTACTGCTGACCTCGGGCGAGAACTTCACCAAGCCGGGAGCCGACCGCTGGAACGACGGCTTCGGCCAGTCGCACTTCTTCTCCGACGGCGGCATGGCGGTGCTGCTCAGCGCCGACGAGGGGTTCGCCCGGGTCCGTTCGCTGAGTTCCGGCGTCCTGAGCCCACTTGAGAGGTGGCACCGCGGCAACGGGTCGCTGCTGGAGGGGAATCCCGGTGAGACGCCGAGCATGCCCGAGCGGGCCCAGCAGTTCAACGACACCGAGATGCCGCTGTCCGAGGCCCTGGAGAAGATCACGCTCTTCAACATCGACGTCATTCACCAGTCCCTGGTGGACGCGGATCTCAACGCCTCCGACCTCGCCAAGGTCGTCATGATCAATATGGACGGGCGGATGCTGGAGTACGGGACCATGATGCCGCTCGGCCTCCCCATGGAGCGGTCGAGTTTCGACTTCGGCAGGTCGGTCGGGCACGTGGGAGGGGCCGATGTCTTCATTTCGCTGGAGCATCTGGTCCGCACGGGTGAGGTGGGTGCGGGTGATAATGTCCTGCTGTTTTCCCAGGCGCCCGGATGGCAGTGCACGGCGAGCGTGGTGACCGTACTGAGTCCGCCTTCGTGGGCCGTGTGACAGGCTGGTGAACGACCGCCCGAGCGGCGGGTGTTGCCCCGGTGCCCGGGCTCCGGGGCGGTGTGTGTTGGTGAAGTTGTGCAGTGGCAGAGGTGAGGGAACGCTGTGGTGGCTACAGGTACAGTGGTGCGTTTTGACGAGGTGCGCGGATACGGTTTCATCGCCCCCGATTCCGGCGGCGAGGACGTGTTCGTCCATGTCAATGACTTGAGGGACGACAAGCACCTGTTCGACAGCGGGCTGCGGGTCGAGTACACCACCGAGGCGGGGGAGCGCGGGCTCAAGGCCAGCGATGTCAGGCTGCTGGGGCCCGCGCGCCCGGCTTCGGCGCGCCGGCAGGGGCCGGTGGGCGGCGGGCCGGAGCGGATGGGGAGCGCGGAGTCCGACGACGACCTGATGTGCGATGTCCTGTCCCACGCCGAATTCCGGAACGAACTGACCGAGGCGCTGCTCGACGCCGCTCCCTCGCTCACCGCGGCGCAGCTCGTTCAGGTACGCAGGCGCGTCATGGAACTGGTCCAGGCGCACAACTGGACCGAGGCCTGATCCATCCACCCCCTCGCGAGAGGGCGGAAAGTGCAGGGCGGAGGAATCACGCCGTCCGGGTGCCATGAGCCCCGGACGGCGTGATTCCTCCGCCTTTTGGTGTGCCTCCGTCTCGTCTGTGATCTCCGGTGCCGTGTGACCGTTTGCGGAATCCCATGAATCAACTAGTCATTCGGCACCGTCGTTGACACCGGATTCAGGTCCCCGCACCCTCGCAGGGAAACCCGAATCCGGGGAGCGGAGCCTGCCGGGCCGCCCGTGCTCAGCCGGAGTTCCCTACGGTCCTGCACCCAAGAGGAGAACCGTCGCCGTGTCCAGCCATATTGCCGTTCTCTGCATTCCCGCTCACGGGCATATACGTCCTGCCCTGGCGGTCACCGAGGAGCTGGTGCGCCGCGGTCACCGCGTCAGCTTCTTCACGCCGGACGGATTCACCCTGGCCGTCCGGCGGACCGGGGCGAACGTGGTGCCGTACGCCTCGCCGCTGGCCGAGGCGTTCGTCGCCGGGCAGAGCGTCGATCTCCCCCCTGACCAGATGGCCTGGTCACTGGTCATGGTCCAGTACGAGAGCGAGGCGCTGATCCGGGCGGCCGAGGAGCACTTCACGGACGGTCCGCCCGATCTCGTCTTCCATGACACGTCCCTGGCCTTCGCGGGCCGGACACTGGGCGCACTCTGGAACCGCCCCGCGGTACAGTCCGTCCCCAGCATGGCGTCCAACGCCCACTACTCGGACCTCGACACCATGTTCGCCATGATCGGCGTGCCCGAGGACCACCCGGCGATCCCCGAACTCTTCCGCCGCGCCGGGGAGTTCGCCGGGGAGCAGGGGCTCTCCGTGCCCACCGAGGAACTGCTGGGCTGGCACCGGCCCGTGGAGAGTGTGGTCTACGCACCCCGGGTGTTCCAGACCGCCCAGGAGACGTTCGGGGACGAGACCGCCTTCGTCGGGCCGTGCTTCCTCAGCGAGGACCTCACCGCCACCTGGGACACCCCGCAGGACGACACCCCCCTGGTCGTGATCTCCATGGGAACCATGTCCCAGGCGCAGACGGAGTTCTTCCGCACCTGTGTGCGTGCGCTCAGCGGCCAGCCCTGGCGCGCCGTCCTCACGGTCGGCAACGGCTTCGACACCACGACCCTGGGCACCGTTCCGTCCAACGTCGAGGTGCATCCGTGGATACCCCAGGTCGCCGTCCTGGAACACGCCGATGTCTTCGTCACCTCCGGCGGCCTGGGCAGCCTCATGGGCGCCGTGCACACCGGCACCCCGATGGTCATGGCCCCGCACCTGCCGGAGCACCAGGTCACCTGTGGACGCGCGGCGGAACTGGGGCTCGGTGTGCTGCTCGACCCCCAGGAGGCCACCGAGGAGCAGATCCTCACCACCCTGCAGCACCTGATCGCCGACGAGGCCACCCGGACCCAGCTGCGCCGCGTACGCGAGCTGACGGAGGCGGCCGGCGGGGTGACCCGGGCGGCGGACATGCTGGAATCGCGGATTCGGGTGTCCCGCTGAGGTATCTGTCACCGAGGCCGCTGGCGGGGCGGGAGACACACTCCCACCGACGGCCGTTGGGGAATTCCCTACAGAAGTCAGCACCGCTTCGACGGCCGGCATCGACGGAATAGGCTGGCGTCAGTGGGCCAATGGGAGTCGCGCACAACGGAATGCCGGATCGCCCGCACGGCCCATAAGGCTCCGTTGGCCGTTTCTCTCCGCGGGCCCTTTCCCGGGCCGCGCCGAGGCGTGCCGTGCAGGTGTCCGTGACCGTCCGCTTGCAATTCCGCTTGACGATTCCTGTTTTCGATGTCCGACGGGCACGCCACCTCTTCGCCCGCTGCCTCCCTTTCACGGCCGGGCGACGGAGGTGGCCCGTTACCCACCCCAGGAGCACTGCGAATGACAGAGCTGAAGAAACCGGACGAGGTAGCGCTTCGTCCGCACTACAAGGCGCACTATCACTTCCAGTTCCTCAGCGCCGCCTTCCGGTTCGGACTCTTCGACATACTGGAGAAGGAGCCGGGGACGACCCTCACCGGCATAGCCGAACGGCTGGGCCTCGAAGAGCAGCCGGCTCGCATCCTGCTGCTGGGCTGTACCGCCACGGGCCTGGTACGCAAGGAGGGCGACGGCTACCACAACACCCCGCTCACCCAGCCGCTCGGGGAGCACCCCGACCAGGTGCCGGCCACCTACATCCCCTGGGAGACGCACGGCATCTACCGTGCCATCAGCTGGTTCTACGAGTCGCTGAAAGAGAACTCCAACATCGGTCTGCAGCGCGAGATCCCCGGCACCGCCCCCACGCTCTACGGCCGGCTGGCGGAGAACCCGGAGCTGGAGTCCACCTTCCACACCATGATGAGCGCGGTGACCCAGCTCGTCGCCGAGGACGTCGCCACCGAGCTGGACCTGTCGGAGTACCGGCACCTCCTCGATGTCGGCGGCGGCGCCGCGACGAACGCGGTGCATCTGGCGCGGGCCTGGCCCGATCTGGAGATCACGATCGGCGACCTGCCGTCGATCGCCCCCCAGGCGAACGACCGGATCGCCGCACAGGGTCTGGGCCACCGGGTACGCGCGGTCAGCCTCGACGCCTTCCACGACGAGTTCCCCGTCGGCCATGACGCGGTGTTCTTCGCGCACTTCCTCGAGATCTGGTCCGCCGACCGCATCCGCGCGCTGCTGGCGAAGGCGTCCCGCGCGCTTCCTTCCGGCGGCGGCGTCTTCGTGGTGACCCCCTACCAGTACGACGACGAGACCGGCCCGGAGCGCTCGGCCTACCTCTCCGCGTACTTCCACACGATCGCCTCCGGCGAGGGCATGGTCTACACGCCGAAGGAGTACGAGCAGTGGTTCGACGAGGCGGGCATCGAGCCCGCCGAGCCGGTGCAGCTCGGCCCGGACACCGTGGTGATCCGCGGACGGAAGCGTTAGGACCTGTCGTCAAACTCCCGTCGTTCGCCCGAAGGGCGGCCCCGCGGCGTCTGGTGCGTGCGATCGCAAGGCGGAGGGTCGCCCCGATACTG
>NZ_JBSFJF010000130.1:0-9606 GCF_053597915.1 Streptomyces sp. NPDC001219
ACCCCAGACCATTCATCTGGACCAAGACCGCCGACGAGATCCTCGACAAAGTCGCGGCCTACTGCCACCGAATCTCTGACTCAGGTCACTAGGAGTGCCTGTCCAGTTCCAGGTGACTTCCACAATCGCGCCGAGCTCCCGGGCGGTCCGGGGGCGTCTGTGTGGTCATGAAGATCTCTGAAGGGCACCTGAGCGAGCCGGGCCCGGTCGTCATCGACATCACCTCGACTGAGTAGCCCCCTGCGAGCACCTGGTCCGCGACAGCCTTGGCCTCCGTCAGGCCGACTCCGAGTTCAGCGCGCAGCACCCGCGTGACGGTGACACGCACCGCCGACGGTGTCGTCACGTGCAATCATCTGGACGCGTTTCATGGTGGGAGGCAAGAGATGGCGATACCGCTGCCCGATGGGCTGGCTACGCCGGCACTCCTGGTCGATCCGGATGTGCTGGACAGCAACATCTCGCGGATGGCTGAGGCTTCGCGGGTCCAAGGGTTCGCGCTGCGTCCGCACGCCAAGAGTCACAAGTGCGCACAGATCGCCGACCGTCAGCTTCGATCCGGCGCGGCGCGCGGGCTGTCGGTGGCCACGATCGGCGAGGCCGAGGCATTCGCCCGGGCGGGCGTGGACGACCTGTTCATCGCCTACCCCGTATGGCTCGATGCCGACAAGGCGTCGCGGCTGCGCCGGTTGGCGGACGGCGTTGCCCTGAGGGTCGGCGTGGAGTCGATCGAAGGCGCGCAGCGGCTGGGGAATGCCGTGCGTGGCAGCGCCCGGCCGGTCGAGGTGCTCGTCGAGGTCGACAGTGGGAGCCACCGGACGGGAGTGCCGCCTCACGCTGCTGGTGAGGTCGGGAAGGCTGCCTCCGACACAGGACTTCATGTTGTCGGCGTCTTCACGTTCCCGGGACACGGCTACGGTCATGATGCGCGGGCACGAGGGCGTGCCGCACGGGACGAGGAGCGCACGCTGGGCGAGGCCGCACAGACACTGCGGGACCTTGGGCTCGACATCCGGGTGATCAGTGGCGGGTCGACACCCACGGTGGGGCAGTGGCAGCCGGGCGCGGTGAACGAGTTGCGGCCCGGTGTCTACGTCTTCAATGACGCCACCCAACTGGCCATCGGCACCTGTGGGGTGGGGGATCTCGCGCTGGTCGCCGCGTCGACTGTGATCAGCGTTCCCGCCCCGGATCGCTTTGTGCTTGATGTCGGCAGCAAGGTCCTCGGCTCCGACCGGTCGTCCTGGGTGACGGGCCACGGCTACCTGCCCCAGTTCCCTCAGGGAACCATCACCGGGCTGTGGGAGCACCACGCCGTGGTCCGGCTTCCGGAAGGCGTGCAAGGGCCACGCCTTGGGTCGGTGATCGCTGTCGTCCCCAACCACATATGCACGCCGGTGAATCTCGCCGATGAGCTGCTGGTCGTCCGAGATCGCGAGGTGATCGACCGTTGGCAGGTCACAGCACGAGGTGCCAATACCTGAACATCATCTCAGGCGGGACAGACGGCGGTAGCAGATCAGAGTTGCGGCATGCCGACGAAGGGCGCCGTGCGCACCGAGCTCATCCAGGACCAAGCGGTGGCCCCGCACCCGGGCCCGGCTCCACTCGGTGAGCCGCCGGTACACGGTGGGCATCGCTGCCCAGGAGGCCGACGTCGATCGTGCCGTGGCGGGCGCCGATGAGCGCGCACCGCGGATGCCCCGTAGACCGTCCTTGCCGCCGGTAGAGAAGCGCCCCGAGGCGGATCAGGGCAGCGAGGCCATCGGGATCGGCGTCGGCCGCGAACCGGATGGCAGGCCGGTCTCGTGGGGATGACACGCATGATGCGCTATCGGATCGCCCCCACGTCCGGGACAGGCTCTCTCAGAACGTAATGTCGAACCGGCCATGGTGTTGCAACAAGCTCTGGAATCCGCCCTCCTCTTGGCGCGGCTTCGTCGCGTGCGGCACGGGAGGCGGCAGCCCGAGGTCCTGTTGGTCACCCACTCTGCTCTGCTGTACTGCCCTGCGGCTAATTTGTGTGCAGGACAGGTACACCGGCCCGTGGTGGCAGAGGTGCATGAGGGAAGGGAGGTCGGGAAGAGTGTCGCTGCGCGCAGGTGATCCAGCCGAGATCGGCGGTTATCCGCTTGAGGCGCGACTCGGCTCGGGTGGCATGGGCACGGTCTTTCTGGCCCGTACGAGTTCGGGGCGTCGTGTCGCGATCAAGCTGATCCACCCGCAGTTCGCGGCGGACGACGAGTTCCGCATCCGCTTTCGGCAGGAGGTGGCGGCGGCGAGGCAGGTGAGTGGCGCGTTCACCGCTGCCGTGGTCGACGCTGCGCCTGAGGCCGAGCAGCCGTGGATGGCGACGACCTATATCCCGGGGCACACGCTCACCCGGCGCATCGCCGCGAAGGGCCCGCTGAGCGGAGCGGAGCTGAGGAGGCTCGCCATCGGGCTGGCGGAGGCACTGCGGGACATCCACCGGGTGGGGGTCGTCCACCGTGACCTGAAGCCCTCGAACGTCGTGCTCTCGCCCGAGGGCCCACGCGTCATCGACTTCGGTATTTCGCGCGCCGTGGACCAGCAGACGCTGACGATTACCGGGCGGGTCATCGGTACGCCGCCCTTCATGTCGCCGGAGCAGTTGCAGGCGCCGCGCGATGTGGGGCCGCGGTCCGATGTCTTCTCGCTGGGGACGCTGCTGGCCTACTCGGCGACGGGCCACGGGCCCTTCGACGCGGAGAGCCCATACATCGCTGCGTATCAGGTGGTGCATGAGGAGCCGTCGCTGGAGGATGTGCCGGTGGCCTTGCGCACGGTCGTCGAGTCGTGCCTGGCCAAGGAGCCCCACGGGCGGCCCTCGGCGGACGAACTCCTCGTGCTGCTACGGGACCTGCCGGCCGACCTCGACCAGAACGACGCGAGGGGAGTTGGCACGGGCCGCACCCGCGACATGGTCACCGAGCATCACTTCGCGGCGCCGGCCACCCCGGCGCCGGCCATCCCCACACCAGCCACACCGACGCCGCCAGCCCCGGCCACCACCCCGGC
Source organism: Streptomyces sp. NPDC001219 (assembly GCF_053597915.1). Taxonomy (NCBI): domain Bacteria; kingdom Bacillati; phylum Actinomycetota; class Actinomycetes; order Kitasatosporales; family Streptomycetaceae; genus Streptomyces; species Streptomyces sp. NPDC001219. Next base: position 3,040 of record NZ_JBSFJF010000130.1, read on the forward strand.
CGACCCCGACACGGGGAACGCCGACCCCGATACGGGCAGCGCCGACACCTCCATCGGCCGCCGATCGCATCCCCGATGGCGTCCCGTGTTCGCGGCCGCGGTCGCCGTGGCGGTGGCAGCGATCGGTGGAGGAGTCGCCGCACTGACGGCGGGCGGGTTCGGGGGGAACAGCGGCGGCGACAAGGGCAGCAGCTCTGCAGCGCCAGGTGCCACACTTCCGGACGGTTTCGAGCCGTGGCACAAGGCCGTGCCCGGCGGTCGCCCCGATATCCCCGACGAGCTGCGTTGCATCGCGCACGGCGACGCGCTGTTCTGCGGGGGCGGCAGTGTCGTCGCGACCCGTATCAGGGCCAGGGACGGCGCGCGGGTGTGGACGGCGAAGAGCCCCGGCGTCCCCGTCAACGGCATGCACCTGGTGGGCGCCACCGACGACACGGTGCTCGGTTACCGCTTCGCCGCCCAGGACGCCCCGCAGGACCCTCCCAGCGAGGTGGTGGCCCTCGACGCGAACACCGGACGGGAGCTGTGGTCCGCGCCGTCCGGCGCCCAGTCGACGGCCGTCACGGGTCGGACGCAGGACGCCATCGTGGTCGGTTCCGACGTCGTGACGGTCGACGCTTCCAACTCCCGCTTCGAGGCCCGCAACGCGCACAGCGGTCAGGTCACCTGGACGTCGCCCTTCCCAGCGGGTACACAGTGCGCTCCCGTCCCGGCGGGCCCACGGCTCGTCGCGATGTGCGCGAAGGACGCGGAGGTGGATGCCTTGTCGGTGCGCCACCCCACCCTGTACCCGGTCGACCGCGCCTCGGGGACACTGGGCAGGCCCATCGCGGTCAACGGCCCCGCCGTGCCGATGGGCGTCGCCAACGGCAGGCTCGTACTCCTGCAAGTACACATGGAGGGAACGCAGCTGACCGGCTACGACGGGGTGACGCGGGTCGACCCGGCCTCGCGGAAGGTCACGTACTCCCGACTGGCCAAGACATACGCGGGGACGCCCGGCATGGCGGACAGCACCGTCTACGTGAGCGGGCAGACCGGTCTCGTCACCGCACTCGACCCGGCGACCGGCCGCAAGAAGTGGTCGCGGCAGACTGGCGTGGAGGGCGCGGCGGGTCCTGTTGCGGGAGCCGGCGCACTGTATTTCAGCTCGGCCACCGGCCGGGTGGTCGCGCTGTCGCCGGACGACGGTAAACCCCTGTGGACAACAGATCCGCAGGTCGATGGTCTGACGGGCGAGCAGGGTGCGAGCCCGCGGGTGACTCTCGCAGGGCGTGCGGTGATCGTGGCCGCGGCCAAGAACACTCTCTTCGCTTTCGACGCGCAGAAGCCGCCGAAGTCGGGCTGATACGGGTGGCTGGACGGCGGCTGCGACATTGCCAGGGAGTACCGCGAGAAGCTCCGCCGTCGGCGCCACATACCAAGGTCCGGGACCGGTGCGGACCAACCGGGGCTTCGCCTCGGGCATTTCGCCTTCAACGCCCCCAGGAAGAGGCCGCCCTCCCGTAGCAGATGCCTCGCGCCTCACCGGTCCAGCGGGCGGTGAGCGGTCTCGGGCAGTCGGAGGTAGACGGTGGAGGAGACCAGGCACAGCACGGCCACGTACACGGGGAACAGACCGGCGTGCCCCATGTCCTTGAACAGGGTGCCGACATAAGGCGCCGTGCCGCCGAAGAGGGCAACGGTGAGCGAGTAGGGGAAACCGATTCCCGCGGCGCGCACCCGTGCCGGGAACGTCTCCGCGTTCACGGCCGCCGAGACCGCCGTGAAGCCGCTCAGCAGGATCATGCCCGCGCACTGCACGAGCAGCAGCGTGACGAAGGAGTCGTCGAGCATGCGCAGCAGCGGCACGATCAGGGCGGCGAAGCCGATCCCGAACATCAGCAGCAGCGGCTTGCGCCCGATCCGGTCGGACAGGAGGCCCGCGAGGGGCTGGAGCACGGCAAAGAACATCAGCGAGAGGGTGCCCGCCAGCAGCGCGTCTGCTTTCTCCACCCCGGCGTTGAGCTCGGCGTACGTCGGCAGGTACGAGGTCCACGTGTAGTACGCGAGGGTGCCGCCCGCCGTGATTCCGCAGATCAGCAGCGACTCGCGCGGATGGCGGCGCAACGCCTCGAAGAGGCCTGGCCGGGACGCCTTCGCCTGCTCCTCGCTCGGGGTCTCCCCTGCTCGAACGGAGTTGAGAGCTTGGGGAAGCGTCTCGCGCGCGCCGCGCCGGACCCAGAAGCCCACGAGGCTCAGGAGCGCGCCCAGCACGAACGGGACCCGCCAGCCCCAGCTGCCCATGGTGGCGGGCGCGAGATTCGCGACGAGCATCGCCGCGACGCCGGAAGCGACGAGCTGGCCGATGGTCGTCGACACATACTGGAAGCTGGAGAAGAGCCCCCGCCGCCCGGGCCCGGCCGACTCCACAAGGAACGTGGTCGAGGCGGCGAACTCCCCGCCCACCGACAGCCCTTGCAGCAGCCTGGCCAGGACGAGGACGACCGGTGCGAGGACGCCGGCGGCAGCGTACGTCGGCGTCAGTCCCACCAGCAGGCTGCTGCCGCCCATCAGCAGAATGGTCACCGTCAGCGCCGCACGGCGCCCGCGCCGGTCGGCGACCGCGCCCATCAACAGCCCGCCGACGGGGCGCATGAAGAATCCCACCGCGAAGACCGCGAACGTCGAGAGCAGCGGCACCAGCGAATTCTCCGCACCCATGGGGAAGACCTGCGCGGCGATATACGTGGCAAGGAAGGTGTATGTGTACCAGTCGTACCATTCGACGGCATTGCCGACCGAGGCGGCGAGCAGCTGCCGCACCGGACGTGCCGGAGGGGCCACGGCGTCGGCACGATCCCCCTCAGCAGGGGAATCCAGCCCATCCTCGGACGCAGGCCCTTCGGTGAAAGCTCCCATGATCACGCATCTCCCCGCCTTCGAGCACGGCAATCACACCGCGCCGGCCTCTCCATATTTCGTAGCGCTACGCGCCACAAGCGAACCTTCACCGTCGACCGCTCCGTCAAGGGGGCCTGGCACCCGGAGCCCGGGCGTTCGGAGTGCTGCTGACTCTTCGTCAGGCACGTCAGCGAACAGTCAGCATCGATCCGGCCAGAGACCGCGAACCGCCTGCGCCCCCGCGCAGGAGAAACAGTCGTACCACTCGACCGCGTTGCCGATGGGGGCAGCGGCCAACTGCCGCGCCCGTGACGGCGGGTGCGCCCCGCCGGGCACCCGGTCCCTGGCTATGTGTTCGGCGTTCGACATGGTCCTCCGTTCCCGGTGCATCTCCTCGGCCCGCGGCTGGGCAGGATGAGCCGATAGGTGATCATGTACCGGGGAAGCGGGGACGGTCCAGCGTTTCGGCGGACCGAGAACGGGAGCCGGCCGCGCCCCGTGCCCACGGCGGACCGTCACCTCGTTCGCGGTCCGCCGGCAGCGGCTGCCGGCCGGCCCCGTCCCAGGGACCAGGACCGCCGGACCAGGACCAACGACCGATCCCGCCGCACCGGTCCGGCAGATAGGTTCCTTCTGCAACCACCCGACGGCGCTCCTCCCAACTGGGCGCCCCAAAAGGAGCTCCCATGCGCGTCATCGCCTTCGACCACCTCGTGCTGAACGTCTCGGACATCGAGCGTTCCCTCGACTTCTACTGCGGCTCGCTCGGCCTGGAGCCGGTCCGTGTCGACGGCTGGCGCGCGGGCGAGGTGCCCTTCCCCTCCGTGCGCGTGAGCCCGGACACCATCATCGACCTCATGCAGGGGCCCCGGGAGGGCTCCAACGTCGACCACCTCTGTCTGGTCGTCGAGCCCCTCGACTGGCAAGAGGTGATCGACTCGGGCGAGTTCACGGTGGCCGACGGCCCTGGACCGCGCTTCGGAGCCCGCGGCATGGGCCAGTCCCTGTACGTCAGCGACCCGGACGGCAACACCGTCGAACTGCGCTGGTATGCGGACAACGCCTGAGGGCTGCCCCGCGAGCCCCGACGCGCGTGAGGGAGCCCCCGCATCGGGGGCTCCCTCACTGCGCGTCCAGGCTCGGGTCCGGGCTCCGGTCCGTCAGAGCTTTCCGCCGATTTCGCAGGCCTGGCACGGCGGGCGGCCGCAGGTGCACTGCATGAGGGCTTCGAGGACGTCGCGGTCGTGGTAAAGGCACTCGTCCCGGCAGGTGTGGCGCGGGATGAAGCCCGCCGGGATCTCACCGGGCCAGGGCTCGTGGCCGTCGCGGCAGCGGGTGAAGCGGTCGGGGTCGGTGGAGTGCAGGTCGTGCATGCCCGCCCGGGCCTCGTCCTCCAGCTCGCGTACCCGCACCACCAGGCTCTTCAGCTCGGCGGCGATCCCGGAGTACCGGTCGGAGCCGGTCCGCACATGGGCGGCCCGCAGCGCCATGGCGGCGTTGCCCAGAAATCGGCCGGCGTCCTGGAGGTCGGTCACGTGATGCATCTGAATGCCGTTCACGCCCCGTACCCATACGGCGTCCGTACTGCTCACTGATCCACCTTCCCGGTGTTCACCTTGGTTTTCCTGCGAAACAGTATGCGCGGCGCCGATGCCTTCGCATAAGGAAAAATCATTCCATTTACGGACACTAAGGGGATCACCTCGCGCCCGTCCAGGAATGTCGGCGTGAGTCCGCTCACAAGGGGGTGGTGGATCTTCTGCGGAAGTTCCCTCCGGAATTAGTTATGGATCTTTCAAGGACTTCGGGAATTGTCTGGTGTTCCCTCGTCCGTCGTGGCCCTCATTGCCGTCGTGGCCGTCATTGCGTCGTGCGTTATCCGGCGACCGTGTACGAGCGTGCTCCCGTCCCGGCGAGGCCGCCGCCGTCGACGATCAGGTACTCGGAGCGGACGGGGCGCCCGTCGAGCCAGCTCTCCAGGATCTCCCGGGTGCCGGCGGCGTAGCGGGCCTGCGCCGACAGCGTCGTACCGGACACATGCGGGGTCATCGCCTCGTACGGCATGGTGCGCCAGGGGTGGTCCGGCGGTGGCGGCTGCGGATACCAGACGTCACCGGCGTACCCGGCCAGTTGGCCGCTGTTGAGGGCCCGCACCACGGCGTCCCGGCTGACGATGAGCGCGCGTGCGGTGTTGACGATGTACGAGCCGCGCCTCATGGCCCCGATCAGGTCGTCGTCGAAGAGGTTCTGCGTCTGCGGATGCAGTGGGGTGTGGATCGACAGCACGTCGATCGCGGAGGCCAGCGCGCGGACGTCGGGGTGATAGGTCAGCCCCAGCTCCTGCTCGACGTCCCCGGGCAGCCGGTGCACATCGCAGTAGTGCAGGGTGACGTCGAACGGCCTGAGGCGGCGCAGCACCGCCTGGCCGATCCGGCCGGAGCCGAGGACGCCCACGTCCATGCCTTCGAGGTCGTAGGCGCGCGACGCGCTGTCCGCGATGTTCCAGCCCTTCTTGGCGGTCACCCACTCATGGGAGGGCAGGTAGTTGCGCACCAGGGTCAGGATCTGCATGACGGCGTGCTCGGACACGCTGATGCTGTTGCTGTAGGTCACCTCCGCCACCGTCATGCCGTGCTCGATGGCGCTGGGCAGGTCCACGTGGTCCGACCCGATCCCGGCGGTGATCGCGAGTCTGAGGCGCGGGGCCGCGGCGATGCGCTCGGGGGTCAGGTAGGCGGGCCAGAAGGGCTGCGAGATCACCACGTCGGAGTCGGGCAGCTCACGGTCGAGCGTGGAGTCCGCCCCCTCCTTGTCGGACGTGACGACGAAGGTGTGGCCCCGCTCCTCCAGGAAGCGGCGCAGTCCCAGTTCTCCCGAGACGCAGCCGAGCAGCTGTCCCGGGGTGAAATCGATGGCTTGCGGGGTCGGCGCGGTCTGACCGCCCGGATAGCCGGTGATGGTGGGAATCTCGTCGCGGGCGTAATCGGGGGGATATCCGCCCACGGGGTCCGGATAGAGCACCGCGAGAATCTTTGCCATGGCCGTCCTCCATCGGTGGTGGCCACTGCTCCTGCAAACCGGCCGGTCATCTCGAACCGAACGGCGCCGGTGATCAAATTTTAGTCGCGGGGGCATCGGTGCGGCAATCCCCGGCGATAATGGAGGAGCTGTGCCAGTGAATTGGGGATACGGCTGTTCCGATGAGGCCTGCGGCAGATGCTCGGGTGCCCGAGCCGGACGGCGGGCCCGCACGGTCACCCGAGCCGTTCCGTGCCCGGCTGCGGCCGGGCGTCCTGGCGGTGGTCGCGCTGGGCGGCCTTCTGGGCGGGACGGCCCGCTATGTGCTGGGCCTGGCCTTCCCCACGCCCGCGGGGAGCTTCCCGCTGACGACCTTCGCCGTCAACGTGTCCGGCGCGTTCCTGCTGGCGCTGCTGCTCGTGTACGTGTTGGAGGTCTGGCCGCCGACCCGGTACGTGCGGGCGTTCGCCGGCGTCGGGTTCCTCGGCTCGTTCACCACCTTCTCGACGTGGATGGCCGACACCGACCGTCTTCTGGTCCACGGCCACCTCACCGCCGCTGCGGTCAACGTATTCTTGTCACGTGGTGACCGCTTCAGCCCACCGCCCGCCGCACCAGAAGGTACATCTCGCACCCCAGGCAGTACCCGAAAACGGCGTTGAGGAA
>NZ_JBSFJF010000131.1:0-9482 GCF_053597915.1 Streptomyces sp. NPDC001219
GCCCGTTGCGCATCGGTCACCGACAACGGCGGAATCTTCGGACCCGGACGACTCATACCCAACCAACGACGAATCTCTGACTCAGGTCACTAGGTCGGTGGCGATGCGCAGACAGGCGTCAGGGCGTTTGTCGGATGGGACCACCCCGGCCGACGGCATCGCGGCGCCGTGAACAGGACGTGCCCCCATCGCTGCCGGGCGGCGTGCGGATCAGGTAGCGCCCGGAGCAGGTAGTGCTACGCGTATTTCTCCCCTGCTGAAAACCGCGGGGTGCCGGGAGAGTGAGGGGGCTGCTGCTTCCGGTCCCTGTGCAGGCGACTTACGGAGTGGGACCGAGGGGCCGTCGCGTGGACGGCTCACGTGAGGTGGCAGACCGCGTAAGCGCCTATTGATGTACGGGGAATTGGTTTGTCATGCCGGAGCGGTGTAAGCGTCCGTGTCCCGCAGTGCCGGGCCGTGCGTTGAGCGTGACCGTCAGGTGCGTCCACCGGCTGGTCCCTGGTCGCCGTCGAGGTGCTCACACTCCTCGTGCGTGCAGGGGGGATCGGCAGCGGCCCGTACGAGGTTGCGTTCCAGGCGTTCCAGCGTGTGCAGGGCCGCGGTGCGCTCGTCGACCGAGAGGTCCGCGGCCACCAGGTCCTCGAGGTGGCTCCAGCTCTGCTCGACCTCCCGGCGCAGGGCGTGGCTGGCGGCGGTGGGTTCGATGAGTGACGCGCGCCTGTCGGTGAGTGAGCGGCGGCGGACAAAACCGGCCTGCTCCAGGCGCCGCACGGTACGGGTCATGGTGGTGGCGTCGGAGTCCATCAGCCGCACCAGGTCCGTCTGCCGCTGTGCGCCCAGTTCCCACAGGTGCATCATGACCAGCTCCTGGCCCGGGTGGAGACCGATGCGGCGCAGATGCCGCCCCGCGAACATGCGGTGCAGCCGGGCCAGGCGGAAGATCGCGTGGCTGATCGGACCGCTGCCGGCCGCGGCCGGGACCGGGACGGTGGCCTCCTGCCCCGGTCCCGTGGAACCCCATCCGGCCTCCGGGGTGAACTGTGTCATTTGTTCCTCGATTACTTGCCTGAACAACTTGAGTGTACTTGCTGGCCATGTCTCGTCGTGGAGTCCGACGCGCCTCCCGTGCGACATGGGCAGATGCTGGATATGGCGTGCTTCACAGTGGATCTCGGGAATGGCTACTGGTGATCCACTTGTTCGGACAGATGATTTACTTGTTCGGACAGGCATTGGTCGCTGCGGGCGGCGGAGCGCCTGAGCCGTAGAGCGACACCTATCCAGAGGAAGAGGCCATGACCACTGCTTTCGATCCGATCGACCTGGGCGGCAAGCGCCTGACCAGCCGCGTCGTAATGGCTCCGATGACCCGCAGCCGTGCGTACGGGCCCGGTGCCGAGCCGACCGAGCTGATGGCGACGTACTACGCGCAGCGCGCCACCGCGGGACTGCTCGTCACGGAGGGCATCCAGCCCTCGCCGGTCGGCCAGGGCTACCCCGACACCCCCGGTCTGCACACGGCCGGGCAGGTCCAGGCATGGCGGACGGTGACCGACGCCGTGCACCGCGACGGCGGCGCGATCTTCGCCCAGCTGATGCACACCGGCCGGATCGGCCACCCCAGCCTGCTGCCCGAGGGCCTGGCGCCGGTCGCGCCGTCGCCGGTGGCCGCCAAGGGCCAGGTGTACACGCACCAGGGCCCGAAGGAGTACGTGACGCCGAAGGAGCTGACCGAGGCGGAGATCCGCCAGACCGTCGCCGACTTCGCCGACGCGGCCCGTAACGCGATCGAGGCCGGCTTCGACGGCGTGGAACTCCACGGTGCCAACGGCTACCTGATCCACCAGTTCCTCGCGCCCAACACCAACCTGCGCACCGACGCCTGGGGCGGCGACACCGAGGGCCGTATCCGGTTCGCGGTGGAGGTTGTCACCGCCGTGGCCGAGGCGATCGGCAGCCACCGGGTGGGTCTGCGGATCTCGCCCGGGAACGTCTACAACGACATCGCCGAGGACGACCCGACCGAGGTCTACGCGGCGCTGCTGGACCGGCTCGCCGCCCTGGACCTGGCCTATCTGCACCTGATGGAGGGCCCGGACCGCTCCCTGACCGCGCGGCTGCGCAAGGCCTGGCCCGGCACGTTCGTCCTCAACCCGTTCACCTATCCGGACGCCACCGGCCCGGACGCGCTGGAGCTGGTCGAGGACGGCAGCGCGGACATGGTGGCCTACGGGGCGCTGTTCCTGGCCAACCCCGACCTCCCGGCCCGCCTGGCCGCCGGTGGTCCGTTCAACACCCCGGACAAGGCCACCTTCTACGGCGGCGACCACCGCGGCTACACCGACTACCCCACCCTCACCGCCTGACCGGGAACCCCTGACCAGGTTCCACACCCCTACGGGAGTTTCTGATGTCCCAAGCGATCACCTTCTCCGCATACGGCGCCCCCGACGTGCTGCAGCTGTCAGCGGTCGACACGCCGGAGCCGGGCCCGGGCCAGGTCCGAATCCGGGTGCGGGCGGCCTCCGTGAACCCCCTCGACATGAAGATCCGGTCCGGCCTGATGGCCGGCAAGGTCCCCGCGCACTTCCCCGTGATCCCGGGCCTGGACGCCGCCGGTGTCGTCGACGCGGTCGGCGAGGGAGCCGAGGCGGCCGTCGGGGACGAGGTCCTCGGTGCCACGGCCGGCGGCAGCTACGGCGAGTACGCCCTGCTCGACCGGGCAGTGGCCAAGCCCGCGGCCCTGTCCTGGGAGGTCGCCGCCTCGCTGGTCACCGTCGGCCAGACCGCGTTCCGCGTCCTCGGTCAGTCGGGTGTGCAAGCGGGGCAGACCCTGCTGATCCACGGCGCCGCCGGGAGCGTGGGCGTCATCGCGGTACAGCTGGCCGTGGCCCGCGGCATCACCGTCATCGGAACGGTCGGCGCACACGACGACGACCTTCTCACCGCACTCGGAGCCACCGCTGTCCGCTACGGCGACGGCTGGGTGGAGCGCGTGCAGGCCGCAGCTCCCCAGGGAGTCGACCACGTCATCGACGCCTCCGGCGCCGGCGTGCTCGCCGAGTCCGTCGCCCTGACCGGTGACAGCGCACACGTCATCACCATCGCCGACCTGTCCGCCGCGCAGCACGGCGTCCGCTTCAGCGCGGGCGCCGCCGACCAGGCCGAAACCCTGCCGGAGCTGGTGCGGAGCGCCGCCGACGGCACGCTCACGGTGCCGGTCTGGCGCACCTACCCCCTGGCGGAGGCCGCGCAGGCCCACACCGACCTGGAAGCCCACCGCAACCGCGGCAAGGCCGTCCTGCTGCCCTGATTCCCCGGCTGGCCGCGGTCCGCGACCGGCTCCCGCCCGGGACCGCCACCTGCGCACTCACCACCGACGGCCGGGCCCCGCTGCCTTCTCCGGAATGCATCCGCCCAGATCGCAGCGCCCAAGAACCACTTGACCCCGATATCCCTCGAAGAACGGAACCCACCATGTCCGCGCGCACCCTGCCCGAAGCGACCTTCTCCCGCACCGTCCTGGGCTCCGGCCCCGGCCTCGCGCTGGCCCACGGGGCCGGCAGCAGCGTGGTCGGCACCTACGGCCCGATACTGGACGGCCTGGCAGCCGGCCACACCGTCGTCGGCATCGACTACCCCGGCAGTGGCGACACCCCCCGCTCCACCACACCGCTGCAGCTGGACGACCTGGCCGACCAGCTCATCGCGGCCGCCGTCGCCGAGGGCCTGGACACCTTCGCGCTGTCCGGTTACTCCCTCGGCGGCCCCGTCGCCATCCGCGCCGCCGCCCGTCACCCCGAGCGCGTCACCGCCCTCGTGCTGACCGCCACCTTCCCCCACCGGGACAACCACCTCGCGCTCGCCGCTTCCGTCTGGCGCAAGCTGGCCGAGTCGGGCGACCGCGAACTGCTGGCCGAGTACCTGACGATGATGGCTCTGGGCGCCGACGCGCTGCAGGCGATGCCGGACGAGCAGCTCCAGCAGGCGATCGGGTTCACCGCCGCCAGCATCGCGGAGGGCACCCCCGAGCACGCCGACCTGGCCCCCCGGGTCGACGTCCGCGACGACCTGCCGCACATCAAGGTGCCCACCCTGGTCGTCTCCACCACCCAGGACGAGTTCACCTCCACCCGCATGCACCACCAGCTCGCCGACACCATCCCCGGCGCCCAGCTCGTGGAGATGCACACCGGCCACCTGCCCATGGTGGAGCGCCCCGAGGAGTGGCAGAAGCTCATCACCGACTTCCTCGACCAGCACCGCGCCTGAGACTCACCGCTGGTGGGGGTCAGGCCGCAGCCGAGGCGGCCCCCACCAGCGGTGGCAGGCAGGTCCAAAAGGGGAGGTGTCGGTCCGTGAAGTGACAGGTCTCCGGAGGCGTTCTGCCGGCCGAGGGCAAGCCGCTGACCCCGAGCGACCGGCCACGCGGCGACGCTCAAACTCCCTGTCACAAACTACTTTCCAGTAGATTTTTATCCCGTTCGGGGGTCGATTAATCTCCGGAAGTATGACTTCCGTGGCTCGGCCCAACGTCCTGGAGGGTGTCGAGACCCTTCCGGTTGATGTCACTAGTTTTGTCGGCCGGCGGCAGCAGGTGACCGATGCGAAACGACTGCTGGCAACCTCAAGGCTTTTGACGCTCACCGGCCCCGGAGGGGTGGGCAAGACGCGCCTTGCCCTGCACGTGGCCGCCGCCATGCGGCGGAGTTTCCGGGACGGCGTGCGCTTCGTCGAGCTGGCCGAATTGCGGGATTCCTCGCTGTTCGCGCACACGGTGGCGGCACAGCTCGGCCTGCACGACCAACCCTCGCGCACCACGATCGACATGATTATCGAGTACCTCAGATCCCGCGAGGTGCTTCTCACGCTTGATAACTGTGAGCACCTGATCGACGACTGCGCGCTGTTCATCGATGTCGTCGTGCGCGCGTGTCCACAGGTGCAGATCCTGGCGACGAGCCGGCAGTCGCTCGGCGTGTACGGCGAGACGACATTGGTCGTTCCTCCGCTGCCGGTACCCAGTGCGGAAGCGGTGCCCTCGCCGGATGCGCTGACGCAGTACGACTCGGTGAAGCTGTTCGTCGACCGTGCCGGGGCCGTTCTGCCCGGGTTCAGTCTCCCCGGCCAGGACTGCGCGGCGATCGCCCGGCTGTGTCGCGCGCTCGACGGGATTCCGCTGGCGATCGAGCTGGCCACGGTGTGGTTGCGCGCCCTGTCGCTCGGTCAGATCGAGGAGCGCCTGTCCGAACGCTATCGCCTGCTCACCGTCAGCCCCCGGAACGCACCCACCCGGCAACGCACGCTGCAGGCGCTGATCGACTGGAGCTACGACCTGTGCTCGCCGCCCGAACAACAGCTCTGGGCACGGGCTTCGGCATTCTCGGGCAGCTTCGACCTGGACGGCATCGAATACGTCGGTGCCGGTGAGGGAATGGCGCCGGAGGAGATACGCAATATCGTCTTCTCGCTCGTCGACAAATCCATCCTGGTCCGCGACGAGCGTGATGGCTGCGTGCGCTATCGGATGCTGGAGACCATACGGGAGTACGGCGAGGCCCGGCTTGTGGCGGCCGACGAGTATGTCGCCGTCCACCGTCGCCATCGCGACTGGTACGTCCGCATGGTGGAGCAATTCCAGGCCGAATGGATGGGACCGGACCAGGATTCCTGGATTCTGCGGCTGCGGCACGAGCACGCCAACTTGCGTGAGGCTCTTGGCTTTTGCCTCACCCAGCCCGGTGACGCCGTCGTCGCGCTGCGCATGGCGGACAAACTGGGGACCTATTTGGGTGTCCAGGGATTCAACAGCGTGACGCGCCACTGGCTCGACCAAGCTCTGGCGGCAAGCTCCGAGCCTTCGCCGGAGCGGACCTCGGCGTTGCGCCGAAACGGCTGGGTCGCGCTGCTGCAAGGTGACGTCGACGCCGCGCAGGCGCAGCTCGCCGAGGCTGCTGAATTGGCCAGGAACCTCGGCCTCACCAAGGAAAGCGCGTACGTGACGCTCGTGGAGGGGGTGAAAGCCGCGTCCTCGGGAGACATCGAGAAGGCGGAGCGGCTCACCGGTGACGCCCTGTCCGGCTTCAGCTCGGGGCACGATGTCAGCGGCAAGCTCCTCGCGATGTCCCTCCACGGATTCATCCTCGGGCTCAAGGGGCAGCGGGAGCGGGGTCTGGCCCTCCTGGAGGAGGCAGTTGCCCTCACCGTGCAGCGCGGAGAGGTGATCTGGCGCTCCTGGGCCCTGCTGGCCCTCTCCTTCGTCGAGCTGGACCACGATCTGGCGCGCGCGGAAGCGGCGGCGCGCGAGGCCCTGAACCTGCGCCGCCGGGTGAGCGCCAAGGTCCTGATGGCCTTCGCCTTCGAAGTCCTCGCCTGGGTGAGCGAACGTCAGGCGCGTCATGTCCGAGCGGCGACCCTGAGCGGTGCCGCCGCCGCCATGTGGCGAACGGTCGGCACCGCACCGGACACCTTTCAGCCGGTGGGCGTGGTGCACCATCAGCACATCGGCGCGGTCCGCGCGGCCCTGGGCGACGACCGCTATGACGCCGCCTTCCAGCGTGGCCGCGACCTGTCCGAACAGGCAGCGGTCGACTACGCGCTCGGAACGACGACCCCGGCCGGCGAGCAGCGGCAAGTCAGCGGTGAGGAGCCGGACTTGACGCCAAGAGAACGGCAGATCGCCAAGCTGGTATCCGAGGGCCTGACCAACAAGGAGATCGCGACGCGCCTGGTCATCGCCCCCCGCACGGCCGAGGGGCACGTCCAGCGCATCCTCACCAAGCTCGGATTCAGCTCACGTGCGCAAATCGCCGCCTGGTACGTCAGCGGACAGAACGCCCGGGGGCTGTCCCTCCCCTCGAACTGACCTGGAGTTCGTCCCGGTTCCGATGCCGGTCGGTCAGGACCCGTTCGACGGCGGCACGAGCCCTCGGCGCGTGGTCCCGGCCGGTGCCCGGTCAGCCTCCCGCTTCGGACAGCCGGGTCGCCTCACCCGGCAGCACGGGATCGCCCGGCTCGACGGAGTGCAGGATGTGGGCCAGGACTTCCGCGCCCCGGACCACCCTGGGGCCCGGCCGGTTGAGGTACGCGGGCCCGTCGAGGACCCAGACGGTGTCGTCGCGCACGGCGGGCAGCTCCTCCCAGCCCGGCAGTCCAGTGAGCCGACCGCGCTCCCGCAGCGTGCGGTCGGGGCTGAAACCGCAGGGCAGAACGAGAAGTACGTCGGGGCGCGCGGCACGTACCGCGGCCCACTCCATCGGCCTGGTGTGCTCGCCCGGCGCCGCGAGCAGCGGCGTGCCACCGGCGCAGGTGATCTGCTCCGGAACCCAGTGCCCCGCGGGCCAGAGCGGGTCGAGCCACTCGACGGCCACCACACGCGGACGCGGACGCCCGGCGGTCAGCTGCTCCACCCTCGCCAGGCGGGCGCGGAGCTGCTCCCGCCGCCGCTCGGCACGTTCGCGTACGCCGAGCTGTGCGCCCACCTCGACCAGGCAGTCCAGTACGTCGCCCAGGGTCCGCGGCTTCAGACTGAGCAATTTGGTGTCGGCGTCCAGCAGCCGGACGGCCTGGGGGGCTCCGCGCGGCGGGGCGGGGTGGACTTACTAGGACGTCCAAGCTCAACGCCCTCAGCCTCCAGGTCATGACCGAAGTCGTCGCGGCCACCGAAGCGCTGGACCGGGACCCGGACGTCGGCTGCATCGTCCTCGCCGGCTCGGCGAAGGCGTTCGCCGCCGGAGCCGACATCAAGGAGATGGCGCCGCAGGGCTATCTCGACATGTACCTGAGCGACTGGTTCACCGCCTGGGACCGGCTGGGGCGGCTGCGCACCCCGACGGTCGCGGCCGTCTCCGGCTTCGCCCTCGGCGGCGGCTGCGAACTCGCCATGCTCTGCGACATCCTGCTGGCCGCCGATACCGCCGTCTTCGGGCAGCCCGAGATCAAGCTCGGTGTCATCCCGGGCATCGGCGGCTCCCAGCGCCTGACCCGCGCCGTCGGCAAGGCCAAGGCGAGGGAGATGTGCGGCCGCGTTCGGTGTGAGCCCTGACTCCGGCGACAGGGCTCACCCGCGCCCCACCGACGGGCGGCACCGCGGTCACCGCGGGCAGACGTACGCACGGCGTTCACGCGGCTGTCGACGCGGCCGACCGGGTGTCGACGGGGTGCAGCGCGGCGTAATGCAGGGGCGCCGACGGGTCGATCGACACGTCCAGCTGGGCCGGAGCGGCATCGGCACGGACCAGGAGGTCACCGACCGCGGCGATCATCGCCCCGTTGTCGGTGCACAGCGTCAACGGGGGCACCCGCAACGCCACTCCGGCGCTCGCACACCGCTCCTCGGCCAGGGCCCGGACGCGGGAGTTGGCCGCCACACCGCCGACCACGACCAGCGTCCGCACCTCGTACTCCCGGCAGGCGGCCAGCGCCTTGCGGGTCAGGACATCCGCGATCGCCTCCTGGAGCGAGGCGGCCCCGTCGGCCAGCGGCAGTTCCTCGCCGCGCTGCCGGTGCTGCTCGGCCCACCGCGCCGCCGCCGTCTTCAGGCCGGAGAAGGAGAAGGCGTACGGATCGTCCTTGGCGCCGATCAGCGGGCGCGGGAAGGCGACCGCGCACGGGTTCCCGCCCCGGGCCGCCCGGTCGATCGCCGGCCCGCCGGGGTAGGGCAGGCCGAACACCCGGGCCGCCTTGTCGAAGCACTCGCCGGCCGCATCGTCGATCGTGTCGCCCAGGTGCAGGATCGGATCGCGTACGAGGTCGCGCACCAGCAGCAGTGAGGTGTGACCGCCGGAGACGATCAGCACCATGCACGGGTCGGGCAACGGCCCGTGCTCCAGGGTGTCGGCCGCGACGTGCCCGGCCAGGTGGTGCACTCCATACAGCGGCACCCCCGCCCCATAGGCCAGGGCCTTCGCGCCGGCCAGGCCCACCTGCAGGGCGCCCGACAGTCCCGGGCCCGTGGTGACCGCGACCGCGTCGACGTCCGACAGCCGCAGGCCCGCCTGCTCCAGGGCCTCCTTCACCACCGGGTTGAAGGCGTGCAGGTGCGCGCGGGCCGCGATCTCCGGGACCACCCCGCCGAACCGGGCGTGCTCGTCCATGCTCGACGCCACCACGTGGGCGAGCAGCCGCCCGTCCGAGACGATCCCGGCGCCGGTCTCATCGCACGACGACTCGATACCGAGCACGATCCGCCCACGAGGCATGGCCACTCCCTTACGACGCTATTCTTTGCCCCTAGATTGTAGTTGCAAGGAATGTGCAATAAGCGCCGCTGCTCACCGGGTCGGGGGACCGCCGAGCCCTGGTCGAGCGCTCCCCTCAGCGTCTGTGCGCGCTGCCGGCCGGGACCGGGGCTGCACATCTTGTGCAGTGATAGGTCGCGGACACGCCCTAGGAGTTGTCTTCAAATGTCACGCCCACATCAGGAGTGATGCGAGGGTGACGGCTGCTTGGTAGGACTCGGCGGTCTTGTCGTAGCGGGTGGC